>NZ_JBNPLJ010000003.1:0-154041 GCF_050313415.1 Collinsella sp. SGI.184
ACGTAGATTCCGGGATGCACTTTCCGGAATCCGCCGTCTGGGAAACTGTATCCCGTTCTGGGCGCAAATTCCGGGACATGCTTTCCGAAATCCGCCCAACGGGAAACTGTGTCCCAAACTACGGCCGAAAAGTGGGGCACGCTTTCCCGAGCGGTCTCCATGGGAAACTATGCCCCATTTCGAAGGCTCATTCTGAGATGCATTTTCCGCCGAGTCAGCGACCGTGGCTCTACCCTGCCAGATACACCTCTAGTGCGGGCAACGTGGCCTCCGCATCACGCCGACCGACCTGGTAGATACGTTCGAGCTCCTCTGGCTCACGACACAGCGATGGCACCTTCACCGATTCGCTCGGACGCACCACAAAAACCTCGTCGCCGGCCTCGCGACGCGTCAGGTCATCGAGCGTGGCGTTATAAACCTCGTGCCGGTGCTCAAGCGCCGCGACAAACTCTGGATAGCGGCGAAACACGCGGCGCAGCATAGGCATCAAGCTATTGGGTTGTTTCACAAAGCCCGCCGGCTGCGTCAGCACCACGATGTTACGGTCATACCCCTGCGCAAACAGCCATGCGCTGGGAATAGAATCGGCCACACCGCCATCCAGATATCGATGTCCATCAATCCAGACGGGCTTGGTCGCCACGGGAATCGCCGACGATGCCCGAATCCACTCGATATCGCGCTCGTCGCCATACGGCAGATCGTGATAGACGGCCTTGCCCGTCTCGATATCGGTACACACGCACGTAAATCGCATGGGGCAGGCGCGATACGCCTCCAAGTCGATGGGATCGCGCTCGATAGGCACCTCGTGATAGGCAAAATCGGCATTGAACATATCGCCGGTTCGCAGCCAGCTGGTCACGCTCGCATAGCGCTTGTCGGCACAATAGGCTTTGTTGTAGCGAATGGCGCGGCCGATCTGGCGCGATTTAAAGTTGTAGCCAAACGCCGCGCCCGCCGAGACACCCACCATATGATCGCAGGTCAAACCGTGCTCCATCCAAACGTCGAGCACGCCCGCCGTATACATACCGCGGTAGCCGCCTCCCTCGAGCGCAAGCCCCACTGTGTGTGATGTCTCCGGCTGTGCCATGCAACCATCTCCGTTCCCATGCTTTTGAACTCAACAAGTATATCTGTCAACGTATGCCGTCAGAAACGTGTTTATAAGCATTTATCGAACGTTTCCCAATGCATTCCCCATGCCGTACCGCAATGCCCCTAGATGGCCTTAGGCATGAACGCCCTTAAGAACGTTGCGGGATAAACATCGCCCGCACCATGCCAACGTCATCGCACGCAACGTGAGATAATTCTCAGCAGAAGTCACCGACAGCAGAGGGAGTTTGTGATGAAGGTTCTTTTGGTCAATGGCAGTCCCAAGGCAAACGGCAACACCGCCCGCGCACTCGCCGAAGTCGCCGAGCAGCTCAATGCCGAAGGCATTGATACCGAGGTGTTTCAGCTGGGCGCCAAGCCCATTCGCGATTGTATCGGTTGCGGCCAGTGTGGCAAGCTTGGGGGTCGCTGCACCTTTGACGACGACGTGGTGAACGAGCTCATCGCTGCCGCTGAGCAGGCAGACGGCTTTGTCTTTGGCTCACCCGTCTACTATGCGCACCCCAGCGGACGCATCCTTTCGGCCCTCGATCGCGCCTTCTATGCGGGCGGGCACGCCTTTGCGCACAAACCCGGCGCCGCGGTCGCTGTCGCCCGTCGCGGTGGCACGTCGACCACCTTCGATGTGCTCAACAAGTACTTCACCATTAACCAGATGCCCGTGGTCGCCTCCACGTACTGGAACAACGTCTTTGGTCGCGTGCCCGGCGACGCCGATGGGGATGCCGAGGGCCTTGCCACCATGCGCAACATCGGCAAGAACATGGCCTGGCTCCTGCAATGTATCGAAGCAGGACAGGCCGCCGGCATCAGCGCGCCCGAAGCCGATCGCGAGCGCACCAACTTCATTCGATAAGTCCAGCGGTGGTCACCTCGATGTTCTATCAATGTCAGCAAAAAGCCAGCTGATGAGGCAAGGTGCCTTGAAAGAGGAGGGCGCTGGGCTGTTGCCCGCGCCCGACGATTGAAAGGCAGATTGCCCATCAGATGGCTTTGCAGCGTCGAGGTGACCGCCGTTCGTTAGAACGGCGGAACAGATACATGAACGTGCAAATCTTCGGCACCAAAAAGTCTTTCGACACCAAGAAGGCCCAGCGCTATTTTAAGGAGCGCCGCATTAAGGTGCAGTTTATTGACCTTAAGGAAAAGGAGATGAGCAAAGGCGAGCTCACGAGCGTGATGCAGGCGGTCGGCGGCATCGACAAGCTGCTCAACCCCAAAGCCAAGGACGAGGAGACACTCGCACTTATCCAGCACCTCACTCCCAGCCAGCGCTTTGATAAGCTGCTCGAGAATCAGCAGGTACTGGCCGAGCCCATCGTGCGCAACGGCAAAAAGGCCACCGTCGGTTATTGCCCCGATGTATGGGGAGCCTGGGAGTAGCCTGTGTTATTTGCCGGCGCGTGGGTATAAGAGCAGGCGTTTGGCATAAGATTCAGCTGTAAGCCATATCTAACAAAGGAGGGCACATGCCCAACAAGCCCGTGAAGATCATCATGCTTACCGGATACCTCGGTGCCGGCAAGACCACGCTGCTCAACCATATCCTCGCCAACGACGGCGGCATCCGCGCCGCCGTGATCGTCAACGATATCGGCGAGATCAACGTCGACGCCAGCCTTATCGCCGACGGTGGCCTTTCCGAGACCGACGACCTCATCCCGCTCACCAACGGCTGCATCTGCTGCACGCTTTCGGACGACCTGGCCAACCAGCTGCAGGGCATTGCCGATTCGGGCAATTTCGACTACATCATCATCGAGGCCTCCGGTATTTGCGAGCCCATCCCCATCGCCTACACCATCTCGAGCTTCTGCGACGAGGCCAAAGTGGGCGGCGAACCCAAGCTCGCGCTCGACAACATCGTTGCCGTGGTCGACTGCGCCCGCATGTACGACGAGTTCAACGGCGGTCGCGACCTGCTGGCCGAGGATATCGACGAGGACGACATCGAGAGCCTGCTCATCCAGCAGATCGAGTTTTGCTCCACGCTGATCCTCAACAAGACCGATACCGTGAGCCCTGAGCAGATCGCCGAGCTCAAGGCCATCGTGCGCAGCCTGCAGAAGGACGCCGTGATTGTCGAGGCTCAAAACGGCGAGGTCCCCATGGAGGAGCTGCTCGATACCGATCGCTTCGACTTTATGCGCGCCTACAACTCCGCCGCCTGGATCGAGGCCATGGAGCATCCCGAGGAGCACGACGACCCCGAGGTGCTCGAGTACGACATCGAGACCTTTGTGTACTCGCGCCGTAAGCCGTTTGACCTGCAGAAGTTCACCGATTTTGTTGAGCAGGAGTGGCCCGACGAGGTCATTCGCGTCAAGGGTCCGCTGTGGCAGACCGGCGATCCGGACATGTGCTACATGTTCGAGCAGGCCGGCCGCCAGATGCGCCTGATGGAGAACGGCTTGTTCGTTGACTCGGCGCCCGAGGGCGAGAAGCAGAAGATCATCGACGAGAACCCCGAGATCATGCAGATTTGGGACGACGAGACGGGCGACCGCATGACGAGCCTGTGCATCATCGGCCGTCACATGGACAAGGATGCGCTCATCGCCGCCCTCGATGCCTGCCTGACCGACTGGCACCGCGCTTAGGTTATCCAAGTGGGCGTTTTCCGCCCACGTAACCATCAAACCACCACGAAGGTGACTGCCCCTTCGTGGTGGTTTTTCGTTCTATGCCAAGGAGATTCATGTTCAATATCGTGCTGTATGCTCCCGAGATTCCGGCCAATACGGGTAATATCGGCCGTACCTGCGTGGTTACCGGCGCCCGCCTGCATCTGGTGGAGCCACTGGGCTTTTCGCTCGACGACAAAACGGTGCGTCGCGCCGGCCTGGGCTACTGGCAAAACTTGGACGTGACGACCTATGCCAGCTGGGAGGATTTCCTTGCGCGCAATGACCTCTCCCCCGCCGACGACCGCTTGCATCTGCTGACCAAAAAGGCACGCCGAACCTATGCGCAAAGCACTTACCGTGACGGCGACTATTTGGTCTTTGGCAGCGAAAGCTCGGGGATTCCCGAAGGGCTGCTCGCCGCAGCGCCCGAGCGTTGCGAGCGCATCCCCATGCTGCGCGATTGTGACTCACTCGACAACGCCGAGGCCTGGGAAGCCCACGAGGAATCGCTCGGACATACCGAGAACGGCCATGAGGCCATCCTTCGGCAGGATATCTGCGGCAACTTCGTCAATCCGGACGACTACCGCATCAGCGCACTCAACCTCTCCAACAGCGCCGCCATCGTCCTCTACGAAGCCCTGCGCCAGACAGGCTTTGCCGGTATGTAAAAACCTGCCATTAGGGGACGGGGCAGAAATGGTAGACTTTCAAACCCTCTAACCCTTGAGAAATTGGTTTTGGCATCAAAGCGACAAAGGGCTGTCCCTTTGCCTCATTGCCTATAGATAGCGGCCAGTAATGCTCTTGGAGCAAGCAGCGATATCCCCCGGAGTGCCGGCGCAGACGACTTGCCCGCCCGCATCGCCACCGCCCGGCCCCATGTCGATCACATAATCGGCATTGCGGATAAGGTCGAGATCGTGCTCGATCACGATAACCGTGGCGCCCTTGGCGACGAGGCCGTCAAACACGTTCAGCAGCACCTGAACATCGAGCGGATGCAGGCCGATCGTGGGCTCGTCGAATACGAATACGGCATCGTCCTGCACGCGGCCCATCTCGCTCGCAAGCTTTAAACGCTGCGCCTCGCCGCCCGAAAGCGCCGGCGTGGGCTCACCGAGTGTAAGATAGCCCAAGCCCAGGTCGTGCAAGGTCAGCAAGCGCGCCTGAACCTTCTTGAGCCCCACCGTGGCGTCGAGAGCCTCGTCCACGCTCATGTCCATGAGCTGCGGCAACGTAAGCTTGCTCCCGTCCTTGCCCTCGCGATGGATATGCGAAGCCGCGTCTGCATAACGCGAGCCTCGACATGCTGGGCAGATGATCTCGACGTCGGGCAAAAATTGCACGTCGAGCGATATCGAGCCCGTGCCATCGCATGTAGGGCAGCGCAAGGTGCCAGTGTTGTAGCTAAAGGCACCCGCCTTGTAGCCGGCTGCCTTGGCTTCGGGCGTACGGGCGAAGGCGCGGCGCAGCTCATCATGGATGTCGGCATAGGTCGCTACCGTCGAGCGCACGTTGGCGCCGATAGGTGTGGCGTCAATCAGGTTTGCGCGTGCGATACCCTCGGCGTCGACCCAGCGCACATGGCTTGGCAGGCGCTCGCCAGCTGCCTGGGCCTTAAGCGCCGGGATGAGTGTCTCGAGCACCAACGTCGTCTTACCCGAACCCGAAACGCCCGTCACCGCGACAAGGCGACCGCGCGGTATATCGACTTCGAGCGGTTTGACGGTATGGATGGCATCGGTTGCCATGCGGATGTGGCCCTGGTCGAACAGTTCGTCGTCAGTCACCTGCGGGCGCATACGCTTGGGGTCTGCGCGCAAAAACGGGGCGATGCGGCTGCCCTGCGATTGTTCGACCTCGTCCACCGTGCCAGCGGCAATCACATTACCGCCGCCAGCTCCGGCAACGGGGCCCATCTCGACCAGATAGTCGGCTTCCACCAGCACACGTGTATCGTGGTCGACAACAACCACGGTGTTGCCGTCATCAACCAGATCGCGCATCACGCCTACCAGACCATCAACATTGGCAGGATGCAAGCCAATCGAAGGCTCGTCCAACACATAGAGCACGCCCGTCGATCGGTTGCGCACCACGCGGGCGAGCTGCACGCGCTGACGCTCGCCCGTGGAGAGCGTGGCGCCGGCGCGATCGAGCGAAAGATAGTCGAGACCCAGATCGACCAGGCGACGGGCCGCGCTCAAAAACGAATCGCAGATATCCATCGCCATGGGCCGCATCTCGGCCGGCAAGGATGCGGGCACCCCGCGCACCCACTCAATCGCCTCGCCCAGCGTCATGGCCGCGGCCTGCGCCAGATTGATACCGCGCACCTGGGGCTGGCGCGCAGCCTCGGAGAGGCGCGTGCCGCCACAGTCACGACATGGCCCCTCGCGCAAAAAGCGCGCCACGCGTTTTAAGCCCTTGTCGTCCTTAACCTTGGCGAGCGCGTTCTCGACGGTATAGACGGCATTGTAATAGGTGAAGTCGAGCGGCGTAGCGCCCTCGCCGTTTTTGGGAACGTAGAGAATGTGCTTCTTAACCGCCGGGCCGTGAAACACGATGTCGCGCTCTTGAGGCGTGAGCTGGTTAAACGGCACGTCGGTACGCACACCCATCTCGCCTGCCACCTGCTTCATCAGATCCCACATGAGCATGCCCCAAGGAAGCACCGCGCCTTCGTTGATAGTCTTGGACTCGTCGGGCACCAGGCTCGCCTCGTCCACCTCGCGCATGACACCGGTGCCGCCGCAGGTGGGACACGCGCCGCTGCTGTTAAAGGCAAGGTCCTCGGCACCCGGCGCGTAGAACTCACGGCCGCACTCGGGGCACGTGAGCGACAGGCCCGCGGCCACGTTAAGGCTCGGCTCCACGCGCGCCCCGCAGTGCGGGCACACGTGATGGGCGCAACGGCTAAAGAGCAGACGCAGGCTATTGTTGAGCTCGGTCATGGTACCAAAGGTCGAGCGCACACCCGGCACGCTGGGGCGCTGATGCAATGCGAGCGCCGCCGGTACGTGCAGCACCTCGTCCACCTGGGCATGTTCGGCCTGCGTCAGACGGCGGCGAGTATAGGTGCTAAGCGCCTCCAGGTAGCGACGCGAGCCCTCGGCGTAAAGAACGCCCAGTGCCAGCGAACTCTTGCCCGAACCCGATACGCCAGCAATACCCACGAGCTTTCCCAGCGGAATATCGATATCGATGTCCTTGAGGTTGTGCACACGCGCGCCACGTACCTCTATAGCCTGCGGGCTCATCTTCTGTTCCGTCACCTTTATCACCCTACTCATGCCATAAAACGCGGTCGCGGATGTACTCGCCCAGCATGGGCACGGTAAACCGGACGAGGCCGTATCCGGCAGCCTCGATGACGCGCTCGCGAATCAGGCTTGCGCGATATTTACTCGCCCAGCTTTGGGTGCGGTCGCAGCGCTCAATGATGTCAGCCATGCGCGTCGGCTTGCCCCCATCAGCCGCCATGGCCTCGATAAAGAGGCGCTGCGGACTGCGCAACCCGTAATACAAAGGGGCGTCGACTGCTTCATAGAACTCGGAGATGGCATCGGCGTAGCCAGCCTCGACATCGCACACTTCAATGACCCGCGAGTCACGCCGGACAGCAGACCTCCACATGTAATATCCCACCAGCTGAACCATATAGGGATACCCCATGCTCTTGCGCGCCGCAAGGTCCGCCGTCTCCGCATCAACGCAAAGACCAGTGCCTTTGACCGTCTGGATATATGAATCGCGCACTTTGGGCAAAGAAATCGCCCCCAGCGTACGCTGCTGGGCGCGGCGCAAAAACGTTACGCTCGGCTCTTCGAGCAAGTCATCAACCATGCTGGGCAAGCCGGCAAAAACCAGCGCAAGACCGCGCTGGTCGCTATCGGGCAAGCCCGTAGCATCCTGGTCTCCGAGCACCTGCTGATAGAGAACGGCCAGCGCCGCCAGCTCCTCGATAGATGCCGATTGGGCCTCGTCAATCGCAAACAGTAAGCCCTTTCCCGGCCCGAGTTTCTTGAGGCGTTCGTTGACTAACCCGCGCAACGTCTCGCCTTTTGCCCGCGCCGCCTCGACCGACATTCGGCCAAACGACGGACCAAACTCCATTGACGTCACAACGGGTTTATTCGAGCGAAGCGCGTCGGCCAAGCGGTCGCATAGGCCAAGCGAGGCGGAATCGGAGACAACCGCCCATCCGCGCTCGCTAGCTAAACGCTGCAGCTCCCGCAAGAGAACTGTTTTGCCACAGCCGCGGTTTCCCGTAATGAGCATGAGCCTGCCCGGCGCTCCGGCGCCGTTATCGAGCCCTTCCTCGAAATCTTCGATGACCGACTCGCGGCCGATGAGTATCGGAGGCCGCTTGCCAGCCGTGGGCTTAAAGGGATTTGGATTCATGTCGGCCTCCTCGGATTGGCAAACCCTGGTAACAGTTATACCAACTTATACCGAGTTATACCAACAGGATGCGACAAAGAGACTGACCCTCTATCACCTATGGCCGAAAAACTCGACGTCCGCCGCTCGCCAGGGGCGGAAGGTGGCGGGATCGACCTTTACGTGGGCTGCCTCGGGGACGTCGTACCACTTGACCGTGTAGCCAGCGCCGTGAGAGCAAAAGATCGAGTCGGGCGTGTTGGGTAGATCGGCCTCGGGCTCATAGGCGACAGTCTCGATGACGCGCTCGGCATCATGGCATGCCGCATAGCCGGCAAACTCCAGGTACAGATGCCCGCGACCGCTCGTGTAAGCGGCCACCTCCAGCGCATAATCCTGCACCTCGGATGCCGGCACGCGACCCACAAGCTTTGCCCGTTCGCCCGCCATCGTCGGCGGCTCGTAGTCGGCTCCCATACGCGTGGCGTCTGACAACGCCCTGCCCACACACTCCCCCGGCACCTCGAGCTCAAAGCGATACCACGGCTCCAACAGCACCGCCGCGCCGGCCTCACGCGCCTGCATGAGCCCCTGGCGAATCGCGCGGTACGTGGCCTGGCGAAAGTCGCCGCCCTCGGTGTGTTTGGCATGCGCACGGCCACCTGTGAGCGTAATGCGCACATCGGTGATGGGCGAGCCGGTCAGCACGCCCAGGTGATCTCGCTCCATGGCGTTTGTGAGCGCCAGGCGTTGCCAGTTAAGATCGAGCTCGTCGGTCGAAGTCACGGTGCCAAACTGCACGCCCGAACCCGCCGGCAACGGCTCTAGGCGCAGATGCACCTCGGCATAGTGGCGCAGCGGCTCAAAGTGGCCCACGCCCTCGACCGGCTGCGAAATGGTCTCCTTATAGAGAATGCCGCCGGGCTCAAACGAAATCGAAAGGCCAAAGCGATCGGCCAACACCCGCTGCACGACCTCGAGTTGCACGGCGCCCATCAGCTGCAGGTGAATCTGCTCCAGATGAGTATTCCAGCTTACGCCGAGCATGGGGTCTTCGTCCGCCAACTCAGTCAGCGCTTTAAACACCGCATGGACATCGTGTTCGCCCGGAAGCACCGTATAGGTGAGGACCGGAGCGATGACGGGCGCATCACACACGGGCTCCGCACCCAAGGCGTCCCCTGGGCGAACGTGCGCAAGACCCGTCACGGCACAAATACCGCCAGCAGCAACTTCTTGGGCAAGCTCATACTTTTCGCCGTTATAGATGCGCACCTGATCGACCTTCTGCTCCCATACCTCGGCACCGGAACGTCCGCTGATCATCTGTTTTGCACACAGCGTGCCGCCGGTCACTTTAACCCATGCCAAGCGCTCGCCTCGATCCCCGCGGCTGACACGATAGACGCGTGCGGCAAACTCCGGAAGCCATATCTGTTCGCGCATCAGCACGCATATGCCATCCAGCAGCTCGCTCACGCCCTGGTCCTTGAGCGCCGAGCCGGCAAAGCAGGGAAAGAGCTTGCGCTCGGCAACCATGCGCGACAGCGTTGCGACGGAAAGCTCACCTGCCTCAAGAAACTCCTCGAGCGCCGCCTCGTCCAACGCTGCAGCGTCCTCCTGAACGGCGCCGCCCTCCAGCAGTTCGTTGGCATCCAGGCAGCCTTCGGAAAGACGCCGCCCAAGTTGTGCCAGCAAAACATCGCGGCCGGGATTCTCCAAATCGATTTTGTTGATATAGATGAACGTCGGAATGTCATAGCGTGCAAGCAGGCGCCACAGGGTTTCGGTGTGCCCCTGCACGCCGTCGTTGGCGCCCACAACTAAAATCGCGTAGTCGAGTGCGCGCAGCGTGCGCTCCGCCTCGGCAGAAAAATCGACATGCCCCGGTGCATCCACGAGCATGACGCGGGTATCACCGTGGTCGAGCACGGCCTGCGACGAGAAAATCGTAATGCCGCGCTCGCGCTCGATCGCGTTAGTGTCCAGATGCGAATCGCCATCGTCCACGCGGCCGCGCTTACGAATGCGACCCGCATTGAACAACATGGCCTCGGCCAGCGTGGTCTTGCCAGCATCGACATGCGCCAAGATTCCAACGACCGCTTGCTTCGACATGGCTCTCCTCTTATTGCAAGCCCGTCGCACGCGGAAACGGGCGCTCTCGTTCCACACTGGATGATACAATTTACGGGCCGGCGGGCGAAGCGGGCCCTATCCCCCGACCGAGCTCATCGCCCCGCGTTGCCGTGCGGCGATTTTCGTAGGTTCGCGCCTTGCGAAAGCCGGCACCTCCCCTTTTTGCCTGCCCGAGCTCATCCGGGGCGGCAACAACGCGAACCCCACAACAGCGAGGAATCACCATGAAGACATTGCTCAACGAGTTCAAGGAATTCATCAATCGCGGCAACGTGATGGACATGGCCGTCGGCGTGATTATCGGCGGCGCATTCACCGCCATCGTGACCTCACTTACCGATAACATCATCAACCCGCTTATCTCCGTGATTGCCGGCGGTAGCGCTACCGAGATCTCGGGGCTGGTGGTGCCGGGCACTAATATCGACTTTGGCGCCTTTATCGGCTCGTGCATCAATTTTTTGATTGTGGCGGCAATCGTCTTTGCCATCGTCAAGGCATTCAACAAGGCGCAGGAGATCGGCGACAGGCTCGCCGGTGCCACCGCCGAGGAAGCCGCACCGGCGCCCGTCTGTCCGTATTGCCTGGAAGAGGTGCACGAAGGCGCGACCAAGTGTTGCCACTGCGGAAGCGAGCTGCCCCGAGCGTAGGTGCCTTAGAGCCGACAGCGAGCGACATCTACCACCTTGTAAAACAGCGCAGCGATTAAAAATGGCCCCACCCGGGGCCATTTTCGCTTACACGGAGCGTAGATACGCGCCCCCGCTCTTATGCCTCGCGCAGCCAGTCAAATGCAACACGCGGCGTGCCGTCCGAAACATACACGACGCCGGCACGCTCAAACCCCGCTTTAATACTCGCGCCCTGCATGGGCAGGTTGTCCCGATGCGTATCGATACGCAGATGGTCGGCACGCTCTTTGGCAAAGGCGAACATCGCAGCCGCGATACCGTGCACGGTGCCGTCGGACGCCACACGGTGCAGCACGGCGTACGGAGTGTCGCTACGCCATTGCCCGTCCTCAATTACGTCATAGCACTCGTCCGGGCCCGGTAAAAAGGCAAACGTCGCCACCACGCGGCCGTCGACTTCGAACACATAGCTACCACCGGCGGCGATATCGGCAGCCAGCTGCTCGGCAGAAGGCGTGCCCTCGGGCCACTGCGTGGCGTTGCCATGCGCGCGCATAAAGGCACGGGCCGCGTCATAGATAGCCATGACGGCGGGAATGTCGGTATCGAGGGTTTTTCTGATCATCACGCGGCGACCTCACGTTTATTGGTATCACTTTGATTGAGCAATGATACCAGCGTTTGAAGAGGGGCGAGAAGCAGATGGGAAGCAAAAAGCGAGCCGCCTGGTCAAAGGCCAAAAGCGAGTTTTTGGGCGCTGCCACCGGTGGCGCTATGAGCGACCTGTTTGCGCGCGAGGACGAGCGCCGCGACGCCCTGAACGCCGAGCGCGATGAAGCCTGGCGCTACAAGTCGTGCGAGCGCAAAAACCGTTACGACACACGCGCCGAGGCCGAGGCCGTTATGGCCGACTGCGAAAACCGCGGGCGGCGTGGTTTGGCCTGCTACAAATGCGAATACTGCGGCGGCTGGCACCTGACGTCGCACCCTTGGAAATAGGCCCCGCATCGGCACGACACTGACGGAGCGCCAACCATCGCACGCAAGCTACGGGCGCGGCGGCACCAAAACATCGTAACGAACGGCCTTGCCCGCAAGTTGATAGCTCGGCTTAACGCCGGCAAGCAGCGGCCCCTTCATCGGCCGCTTGATAACGACCTTGCGCGGGCGCACCGCAAGCGCAGCTTCGACCAGCGTCTCCTCATCGGCACACGGCTGTTCCAGATGATGCAAGAGTTGAAACTTCTTTTTAACCGCCGCGCTCTTTGTGCGCTCGGGAAACATGGGGTCCAGATACACCACGTCGGGAGCGGTGAGCTCGCCCTGCCCGATTAACTCAGTTATATGGTGAAGGCCTGCAATGCTGTCCTCGCCCGCATGTAAGCGCATGCGTGCCACGGCAGTCGCAAGCGCCGGATTATCTGCCGCGCGATCCAAGGCATCCTTGAGGAGCGCCGCGATCACGCAATCCTGCTCATACAGATCGACGGTAAAGCCCGCAGCCGCCAGCAGCAGCGAATCCTCGCCAAAGCCTGCCGTGGCATCAATCGCCCATGGGCACTCGACGCCTTTTGCGCGCGCAGCCTTTACCAACAGCTCTTGCTGCAGACGACCCTGTTTGAGCCGTGGCAGCATGCGGTCAAAATCGGCACGCAACTCCATCGTGCCGTCGGTGAGCGTGAGGCCCGCGGACTTCCCGGTCAGCTCAAGCCCCGCGGCCCGAGCAACAGAAAAGGGATCGACGACGCCCATGGGTACTCCTTAACAAGCAAAATGAATACGTGAGCGCCGTTTATGCCAGCACCCAACCGTCCGCTATTGTCCCACATGCGACATGGCCCACAGCATCCCAATGCAAAGCACCGCCATCAATCCCGTGCACACGGCAGCGATCACAGAATCGCCCATGCGCCTTCCCAACGACCGCGGCTCATGCACTCGCCCTGCTCCGTACATCATGGCTCCTCCTTAAGAACGGCTCCTTGTTACGGTCTCATCATCGCAGCGCCGCACATGAGCTGCCATCGATTTGGCTTACGTCCAGCTTTCCTTTTTGAAAGGTCGGATTGGGCTGCGCGGGCTCAAAGCGCTTTCAGGCGCACGCATCGCTGCGTTGAACTACAATGTGCTTCACCATATGTGCAACACATGGGCTACGCCAGATCGGCGTACTCGTATCGAAAGGACCAGCCATGAGCTCCGCTCGCAAGACTCTCAAAATCCTTGCCCTCGTCTACTTTGTTTTGGGCATCGCCAGCCTCGTCATCGCCGGCATCGGTATCGCCAGGGGCAGCCTCGATTCCACGTACGGGTCGAACGCCATGCTCGCCGCGGTCGTGCTTGTCGTCAAGGGCATTGTCGATCTTTCCGCAGGTGTTGCGGGCATCAAGGGCGCCAACAAGCCCTCGCAGGTGGATAGCGCGTTTAAGCTCGGCATCGTTGCCGCAATCGCCACGATTGTGCAGGCCGTGCTCACGCTTCCCGCACTCGGCGGCAGCGCCGTCAATATCGGTGCCTTTGTCATCGTGGTCTACGACCTGTTCTTTGTTCAGCAGGCGCACGCCGTTAAGGCCGAGAACAAGGACCGCCTGTAGGCACTCGCTTCTCATAACCCCTGCAGCCAAGCAACTAACATGGGCCGATCGCGCAGTAACGCGGTCGGCCCTTTACATTTGCCCAGATAAAACCTGCCAAAATAAACCTGTCCCTTTTTGGCAGGTTGGTTAGCTGTGGCGGTACTCGGCAATGATGAAGTCGATGTCGGTTTTAAGGGTGTCCAGGTTTGCCAGGCGCTCTTTGTCGGTAGGGCGTGTGCGGTAGTAGTACGGCGTCATCTGGAACACCGCCTCGATGTCGGCCTGGGTCTGGAGCGTAATATTCGCGGACACCCGCTGTGTGCCGACCAGTTTAAGCTCCATCGTCTTCGGAAGCTTTTCGTCGTTGAGGTACGGCGTGTCGTAGAGCACCTCCTTGAGCCCAAAGAGATGACGGGCACCCGGCACCACGGTGTAGAGCGAACCCTCCGGCGCCAACACGCGGGCAAACTCGCGCTCGTTAAAGGGAGCAAAGAGCTCGGTCACCATATCGAAGGCGCCATCGGCCACTGGGATGTCTTTCATGTTGGCCACAAAATAGGTCGCATCGCCGCGCTTGGTGGCCAGGCGTACCATTTCTTTGCCCAGGTCAAAGCCATAAGCGTCCACGCCCGGCACCGCGCCCATGGCGCTGGTGTAGTAACCCTCACCGCAGCAAATATCGAGCAGCGTCATGGGACCGCCTGTAGACGCAGCACGCCCAGAAACCCGTTTGCGCACCAGCTCGACCATTGCATCGCGCAGCGGCGCATAGTAGCCACGGTTCAAAAAGTCACGACGGCTGCGTGCCTGCGACTTGGGATCGCCCATGGAGTCGCCGCTCTTGGACGAACGTAGCAGATATAGATAACCCTCGCGCGCACGGTCAAACCGGTGTCCGCCCGCGCATGCAGCACCGCGCTCGTCGTCTACCAACGGCTCATGGCAAACGGGACACAACAACATGGCAACTCCTTAGCGCGAACAACACAACGTACACCATTGTCGCACGCCTTCCCCACCTAGTCATTGGGGACGTTCTTGAATGACTAGTCGTTTAAGAACGCCCCCAATGACTAGGTGATTAGGAGTATCATCGTCTGCGCAAATAAGCACGAAATAGCACGTTAGAAATTGAGAGCGTATGGCTGATACCGCATCTAAGCACATCGACATGACCACCGGCTCGCTGTGGCGCAATATCCCCCTGTTCGCCTTGCCCGTGGCCGCCACGAGCATCTTGGAGCAGCTGTCAAACCTCATCGCCACGGTCATTATCGGTAACTTCTCGGGCGACCAGGGAACCCTCGCCATGGCGGCAGTCGGCTCCAATGTTCCGCTTACCAGCCTTATGCTCAACCTGTTTATTGGCATGTCGCTTGGCTCCAACGTGGTCATCGCCAACGCTATCGGCCGCAACGATCAGAATATGGTCAAACGCGCCGTCCATACCTCGATTTTAATGGCGCTCGTGGGCTTTGTCGTCATCGCTCTGGGCGAGATCTTTGCCGAGCCCATGCTCGCCGCGCTCAACGTTCCCGCCGAGACCATGCCGCTCGCTTCGCTCTATCTACGCGTCTTTTTGCTCAGCATGCCCTCAATCTTGCTCTACAACTTTGAGGCCGCGATCTTCCGCTCCGTCGGCATCACCCGCATGCCGCTGCAAGCGCTTGCCGTGTCCACCGTCCTCAACATTGGCCTGGACCTCATCTTTGTCCCCGTACTCCACTGGGGCGTCGCGGGTGTCGCCATCGCCACCGTCATCGCCTACACCGTCAGCGCCGCTACACTCTTTATCCGCCTGCTCAAGACCGACTCCGTCGTCCGCGTCACCCCGCGCGACCTTGCTATCGACCCCGTCGCCCTCAAGCGCATCGTCAAGATCGGCCTGCCCGCCGGCATCCAAAGCGCCGTCTTTGCCGTCGCCAACATCATCATCCAGTCCGCCATCAACAGCCTGGGCACCGAGGTCATGGCGGCCTCGAGCGCCGCCATGAGCCTGGAGTACGTGTGCTACAACCTGCTCAACAGCTTTAGCCAGGCTTGCACCACCTTTGTGGGGCAAAACCACGGTGCCCGCCAGATCGACCGCTGCACCAAGACCCTTAAGGTCTGCCTGGTCGAAGGCGGTATCGTCGCGCTCACCACGATTATTGTTATTGTCGGCCTGGGGCGCGAGATCTTGTCGTTGTTCAACAGCGATCCCAACATCGTCTCGATCGGCTATATCCGCGTGTGCTCGATCTTCCCTGCGTATGCCTTTAGCATGTTCTACGAGAACATGTCCGGCTACCTGCGCGGCTTTGGTATCTCGCTCATACCCGCCCTTATCACCATGATCTGCGTCTGCGGCATCCGCTTCTATTGGGTATTCTGCGTGTTCCCGCACTTCCGCACCTTTGCGAACATCATGATGGTCTACCCCATCAGCCTGGGCACCACGGCGTTCTTTATGGTCGTGGCGGTACTACTCTGCCACCCGGCACGCACCCATCGCGCTACCCAAGCCAAAGCGACAGCCTGCTAAACACCGCACTCAACGCCACGCCAGTCATTAATTGACAATATGCGAGCTCATATAGTCGATAAAGCGCCTCGTGGCGATAGGCATGGTGTCCCAGCTGCGCCAGGCCGCCACTACGTCGCGTGAGGGGGCGTGCACGATGGGACGTACGCGAATATCGGCCTGCATGCCCTCAACGGTACGGCGATACAGCATGCTCACGCCCAGGCCCTCCTCCACCATCGCCATAATGGTGTAGTCGTCGGTGACCTCGCTCGTCACGTGCGGCGACAGGCCATGCGCCGCGAATGCATCGAGCACGTCTCGTAGACCCCGCCCCTCATACAGCCGCGGCATAAAGGCAACCGGTGCGCCTTTACAATAGATGCCAACGTAGCATTTGCCATAAAGGAGCTCCATGGACACCGCAACTCGCGACCGCAACATAGCAACTTGGTTGGACGATGCGCCGCAGCCGGTACGTGACACTACGAACCAGCTGCTCGAGCGCATCGCCCTTTTGCGTGCCGAGCAGACCATCTACCCGGCACAAGACGACATCCTCAATGCCCTCGCCTACACGCCGGCCGACCAGGTCAAAGTTGTCATCTTGGGCCAAGATCCCTATCACGGGCCCAACCAGGCCATGGGGTTATCGTTCTCGGTCCCCGCGACGCAAACCAAGTTGCCGCCAAGCCTGCGCAACATCTATAAGGAACTCAAAGCCGATCTGAGTTGTCCCATTCCCGCCACGGGAGATCTGACGCCATGGGCACAACAGGGCGTCCTGCTCCTCAACACTACGCTTACCGTGCGCGAGCATGCCGCGAACTCACACGCCAAGCTGGGCTGGAGTACGCTCACCGACTACGTTATCGAACGCTGCTGCCAGCTACCCCAACCGGTAGTCTTTTTGGCATGGGGCCGCTTTGCCCAGCAGATGGTTGAGGGCAAGCTCGCCGCAATCGACGCGGGCAAAACAACCGGCAAGTTCTGCCTTGCCTCCACGCACCCCTCGCCGCTTTCGGCCAACCGTGCCACGGCAGAACTCCCCGCTTTTATGGGGTCGCGACCCTTCTCGGCAGCCAATCGGCTACTCGAACAGCACGGCTCGACCCCCGTCAACTGGACTTGTCTCGGCTAAAAATCGATATATCAAAAACGCGCCCGACGGCTTTCCATCGGGCGCGTTTCCTATTCGGGCCAAATAAATTGTGTGCGGCCGGCCTCGCCACCATCAATGAGCAGGCTCTGCCCGGTCATAAACCGGTTGGTCACGCCCACAAAGTAGATCCACTCGGCAATCTCTTGGGCGGTTGCCCAGCGTTTAAGCGGCGTGAGCTCCATAATCTGGTTCCACAGGTGCTCGTCTTCCATCACGCAACGGTTGAGCGGCGTGATAACGCCACCCGGGTCCACACTGTTGGCGATGGCCTGCGGTGCCAGGCGGTTTGCAAGGTTCTTGGTGTAGGCGATAACGCCGCCCTTGCTGGCAGCATAGGCGGGAAACTCCGATCCCGTATGCCCGCTCGCCGACCCCACATTGACCACGGATTTGATAGCGGGCGCCGGCTTGGCAGCAAGCCCCTCCCCCACAAAGGCGTAGCGCTCGGTCACGTTGATGGTGCCACACAGGTTGGCGGCGATATCGTCGACCGAATCCTGCGTACCCGCAACGTTCACGATCACTTGGGGTTCAAGGTCGCCTGGAAACGAGCCCGGCTCGCGGACATCAACAATCAGATGGCGGTAGCGCTCGTGTTCGATCACCGCCGGCAGCAGATCAAAGCCCACGACCTCGTGGCCCTCGTCCAAAAAGCGCCGCACGCACGCGGCTCCGATACCGCCCGAAGCGCCCGTAATCAAAACCCGCATACTTGCTCCTTAGGCGGTTGCGTGACGCTCAAGGTACTCGGCGCCCACATTCTCACGCTCCCAGCCGCGCACGACCTTGTAGCCCACGGGGCTCAGGAAGACCTCGCACAGCAGCTCGGCGACAGCGCCGGTCAGCGAGCACATAAGGACCTGCACCCAGGTCCAACCAAAGAACGTGTGGCTCACCACAATGGCAAAGACCAGGTTGTCGATAAACTGGCCAACACCCGTGGACACATAGGAGCGGAAGGCGAAGCTCGCAAAGTTATTCTTTTTGAGCATACGGCCGAGCGACTGGTTGAGCGTGGAGTTAACCACGGCAGAAACGAACATTGCCAGCGAAGAGCCCAGCACCACGTACCAGGTGCCGCCGATGGTGGCGTTAAGGGCGGTGTTGACCTCGATCATGCCCGTGTCGTAGTAGGCGCCCCACATACCGGGTGTGAGCGAGCACGCCCAAAAGCACAGGCTCACGGCAAGGTTGACCGCCAGTGCGAGGATAGAGATTTTGATGGATGCCTTGGCGCCAAAGCGCTTGCAGATCATGTCCTGGCACAAAAACGAGACCCAGCTCACCACAAAGCCGCAATCGAGTGCCAGATACGGCAGGCTGATGAGCTCTTTGTTGGCCAGCAGGTTCATCATGATGACGCTCACGAAAAACAGCGAAACCGTTGCCGCGGGAATGCTCCGCAACAGGACCTTGTAGTCCTCCATGACCTTCTTGATCATTATGTACTCCTTTGGTTTTAGGTTTAACGAGCAGGATATCGGACCCGAACTGCTCGGACGCCCCGGTCTTGAGGCGACGGTGGGCATGATAGCCGCTCATGCGGCATCAGGCAAGCAGGCAGCGCGGCAGCCCCACAGGGCCACCGCGCCGATGCGTTAAAAGACTACGTTGCCAAACTCCGACAGGATAAGGTCGGGGTTGTGGTCGGTTGCCCAATCCACGTTCCACGGGCTCGTAAACAGCAACAGCTTGCCACCGCGCATGTCCTCGACGCGCAGCGTGTCGCGCGTGAGCGAAAGGCCCGGGATATCGATGGTGTCGGGGTCGTTCTGGATCCAGCGAATGTCCGTATAGGGCAGCGGCTGGCGACGAACCTCAACACGGTACTCGGCCTTGAGGCGGCGCTCGAGCACCTCAAACTGTAGCACGCCGACCACGCCCACGATGACGCTCTCCATGCCGGCACCCAGCTCGCGGAAGATCTGGATGGCGCCCTCCTGGGCAAGCTCCTCCATGCCCTTGACGAACTGTTTGCGCTTGAGCGTGTCGACCTGCGTAATGCGAGCGAACATCTCGGGGGCAAACGTCGGGATCTGTGGGTACTGCACATGGCGCTTGCCGGAGCACACGGTGTCGCCGACACTAAAGATACCCGGGTCGAACAGGCCCACGATATCGCCCGCGTACGCCTCGTCCACGATGGCGCGGTCGTCGGCCATCATCGACGTGCCCGTGGCAAGCTTAAGCTTGCGGTTGCCCTGCACGTGGAAGGCATCCATGCCGCGCTCGAACTTACCCGAGCAAATGCGCACAAAGGCGATGCGGTCGCGGTGGTTCTTGTCCATGTTGGCCTGGATCTTAAACACAAAGCCGCTAAAGTCGTCGCGGCAGGGATCGACCGGTTCACTGGTAAGCGTATCGGTATAGGCACGCGGCGTCGGGGCTAGACGCAGAAACTCCTTAAGGAAGGGTTCCACGCCAAAGTTGGTAAGCGCCGAGCCAAAGAACGCCGGGCTCAGCTTGCCGCAGGCCACGGCATCCAAGTCGAGCTCGTCGCCGGCGCCATCGAGCAGCTCGATGTCGTCCATCAGGTTCTTATGGTTCTCCTCGCCGATGAGCTCATCCATGGAAGAATCGCCCAGCTCGGCCTCGACCTCAGCGACCTTCTTGGTGGCGTTGGCGTGACCGTCGCCCTCAAAGGCAATGACGCGACGGGTCTGACGATCGAACACGCCGCGGAAATTGCGGCCGCTGCCGATCGGCCAGTTCATGGGATACGTATTGATGCCCAGGACATTCTCGATCTCTTCCATGAGCTCAAACGGATCGCGAGCCTCGTGGTCGAGCTTGTTCACAAAGGTGAAGATGGGAATGTGGCGCAGCGTACAGACCTTAAAGAGCTTCTTGGTCTGGGCCTCGACGCCCTTGGCGCCGTCGATGACCATGACTGCGGCGTCAGCGGCCATAAGGGTACGGTAGGTATCCTCCGAAAAGTCCTGGTGACCGGGGGTATCGAGGATGTTGACGCAGGCGCCGTTGTAAGTGAACTGCAGCACCGAGGAGGTGACGGAAATGCCGCGCTCCTTCTCGATGTCCATCCAGTCCGAGACGGCATGCTTGGCCGAGCTCTTGCCCTTGACCGAGCCGGCGGTCTGGATGCTGCCGGTATAGAGCAGCAGCTTCTCGGTAAGCGTGGTCTTACCGGCATCCGGGTGGCTGATGATCGCGAATGTGCGGCGCGACGAGATTTCATCCGACAGGCTTGCCATGCGGATCCTTTCTTGCATTGAGTGCATTACGTCGTTGTAACCGCACTATTGTAGCCGCGAAATCTCACTCTAGGGCACCTATCAGGACAAATTTATCAGTTGGGGCCTGTGTAGCAGTCGATGACGGCACTCCGCAGCAGTTTGTCTCGATCTGTAACATCTAGACGGTTTTTGAACCTCTACCTGTTACAGATTTAGACAAACAGGTGGGCGTCCCAGAAAGATCTCGATCTGTAACATCTAGCAGCCAAAAACTTCTCCAGTTGTTACAGATTGAGACAACCAGGTGGGGCCCACCAGCAAAATCTCAATCTGTAACAGGTAGCCGTCCAAATCGGTTCCAGATGTTACAGATTGAGATGAATGAACGAGCGGACAATCCCTATTTACCTCTTGCATAACTGTGCATAGTGTATATATACTGTGCTTACCGGTTATATACACGTGTAGCCCAACAGCTAAGGAGCCGCTGTGGACATCATCCTATCCAATTCGAGCGACAACCCCATCTACGAGCAGATAACCTCGCAAGTCAAAGCTCAGATCTTATCGGGCACGCTCGCTGCGGGAGCCAAACTCCCCAGCATCCGTGCACTCGCGAGCGACCTGGGTGTGAGCGTCATCACCACCAAGCGCGCCTACGCCGACCTAGAGCAACTCGGGTTTATCTGCACCGTGCAGGGCAAGGGCTGTTTTGTCGCCGAGGGCAACCAGGAGCTCTTGCGCGAAAACCAGCTATGCCATATCGAAGACCTGCTTGCGAAAGCGGCGAGCCAAGCCGAAGCCTTGGGCGTCACGCGCGACAAACTGCACGAAATGCTCGACCTGGTAGCCCCCGAAACCATGCAGTAGCCATCTGCAAGAAAGGCTATACCATGCAAAACTTGCTTGAACTCAAAGGCATCTCACGCGCTGTAAGCGACCGCTTTTCACTACGCGATGTCACGCTCGCCGTGGAGCCCGGCCAGATTGTTGGCTTTGTGGGCGCAAACGGCGCCGGCAAGACAACGACCATTCGCGCCGCTCTCGGGCTTATAAAGCTCGATGCCGGCGAGGTGCACCTGTTTGGGCAGCACTGCGGCGCCGACGCGCCCGGTGAAGCGCAGCGTTGTCTGCGCACTCGTGTCGGCCTCGTGCTGGACACATGCCCCTTCCCTTCCACACTCAAGGTGACCGAAGTTGAGGCACTCGTAAGCCCGGCGTACCCCACCTGGAGCCACGACACCTTCGCCAGCCTCATCGACCGATTTGGCTTGGATCCCAAGGCGAAGGTCAAGGACCTCTCCCGCGGCATGGGCATGAAGCTGCAGCTTGCCTGTGCGCTCAGCCACAAGGCCAAGCTGCTCGTTTTGGACGAAGCCACCGCGGGTCTTGATCCCATGGCACGCGAGGAGCTGCTTGATGAGCTGCTTGCCTTTGTCGCCGACGGCCAGCGCAGCGTGCTGCTCTCGAGCCACATTACGTCCGACCTCGATCGCGCTGCCGACCGCATCATCTGCATCGATAACGGCTCGATTGTGTTTGACCTGCCGCGCGAGGACATTACCGACCGCGCCGGCATCGCCCACTGTACCCAAGCGCAGGCCGCCAAGCTTATGGCTTGCGTCGAAGGCGCCCGTGCCGCCCACCACGCTTATAGCGTGGACGTGCTCGTGCCCAACCGTCGCGAAACGCTCGAGGCCTTCCCCGAGATTCCCTGCGATCGGGCAACCATTGACGATTATCTACGCCTCACGCTGAAAGGGGCTTCGAAATGAAACGCGCCTTTATGTCCGAGCTCGCCATCGTTCGCACGCTTGTCCCAAGCATAGCGGGCGTCGGCCTGTTCATATTCGTTGTGCTGACCCTCGCCAACACGTCAGGTGGCGACTTCGGCATGAGTGCCGGCGCCTGCGCGCTCAGCGCCATGTCGCCTATCATGATCATGAGCTCGCTGGCCGGCTTCGACAATCAAAACGGATGGGAGCGCTATAGGGCAACGCTGCCCCTCACGCGCAAAGACATCATCTGCGCACGCTACCTGAGCATCGTTGTCTTCTCGGCCGTCATGACGTGCGCCGCCACGCTTTTGAGCATCGCCTCCATCCCGCTCTTCAACAGCGCGGGCATTCCTTCGACCGGACAGACGGTCTTTGAAATCGCAATTGCCTCGGCAGCATCGATGCTTATCTCCCTCATGATGGTGTTTTTGTCGCAGCCGCTGTTCTTTCGATTTGGACACATGGAGGCGCTGCGCCTATCCGTTGGCCTGTTTGCCCTGCTCGGGTGCCTTGCCATGGCCACGTTGAGCTCCTCCAACCCCATCAGCAACTGGCTTATGTCGATTGCCGGGGCGAATCCCGATCCCACCGTCCTTGGCTGTCTGTGTGCAGGAACTGCAGTACTGGCGCTCGCACTATGTGTAATCAGCTGCGCTGTCAGCACCAAGGTTTATCGAGTACGCGATCTGTAATCGACGGCTAAAAAAGCTTAGGTGGTACCCCGCTTATTTTTTCAATGAAACGAGGCGGCATAGCGTCACCACCGCCCTTCACAGCAGGCCGTCTAGTTCTTGGCAACCAAAAAGACACCGTCAGCATATCGAAGGTGAATACTTTTCCGAGAAGTGAACGAGTAAAAACAGTGCCCTGTAGCATCGACATTTTTAAGGACTCAATTCCTGCGGTTTTTGTCTAAGAATCCTGCAGTTTTGTTCGAAAAAAGTGTGCATGTTCCAGGGGTCCAGATTTACTCGTTCACTTCGCGGAAAACCATTCACCTTCGATTCGAGCCTTAACCAAATGCCCTCTCGAACTATGGCCCCTATCTCACCACAGCGATATCAAAGCTTCATGGCGGGACGGTATCATCGGACGAGCGCCGTAAATCTGGCGCGGTCGTTCTTTGGGGAGGCATTTCACCCGTGTCGTGGGTCGCAGCAGCATTTGTGTCGGCTTTCTTTGCCGGCGTCACATCAGTCCTGGCCAAATGCGGCATCAAGCAGACCGACTCCGATGTCGCGACGGCCATTCGCACCTGCGTGGTGCTCGTTTTCGCCTGGGCAATGGCGGGCATTTCTGGATCCATTGGAACCATCGGCAGCATCGAGCCCAGATCTTGGCTCTTTCTCGTCCTCTCGGGACTCGCTACCGGTGCTTCGTGGATCTGTTACTTTAAGGCGTTGGGCATCGGAGACGTCAATAAGGTCGTACCGGTCGACAAGATGAGCACCGTACTCGCTGCACTGATCGCCATCGTGCTTTTTGGCGAGACGAGCAACCTTGCGGTTAAGCTCGTGGGAACCGCTGTCATCACCCTCGGCACGTTTTTAATGATCGAGAAGAAGCAGTTTGCCGGATCCGAGCGGCAGCAAGACCGGACCTGGCTCGCTTACGCCCTCGGCGCCGCCGTGTTCGCGGCGCTCACGTCCATCCTTGCCAAGGTTGGCATCGAAGGCGTCGAGTCCAACCTGGCCACGGCAATCCGTACCTGTGTGGTACTGGTTATGGCATGGGCAATCGTGGCAGCTAAAGGCAAGATGGACCAAGCCGTGCACGTAGACCGCTACGAACTCGTATTTCTCGCGGCATCGGGCATTGCGACTGGCGCATCGTGGCTGCTGTGCTACTACGCCATCGCCACAGGCCAGGTGAGCGTCGTGGTGCAGATCGACAAACTATCGATTGTCGTATCGGTACTATTTGCGCGCCTGGCATTCAACGAAAAACTCTCACGGCGCAGCGCCATCGGTCTCGCCTTCATCGTCCTGGGCACCGCCGCGCTCGCGATTTGGAAATAGCGCCGATGCCAAGCGAGATCTAGACGCTCGCAAATCCGTGACAAACGGCATATCCCGGCACGCCCGTGACGTTTTACAATATAAACGTCACGGGCCTCGGCTCAGTCTCGATCATCCAAGGGGATGTCTTTTTGGTCATTGTTCTTTAGGGAACGGTCAATCGCATAGAACCACGAAAACGGCCGTCCAACGGCCGTGGTTTGTTGCGCCGTTCCGCCTCCGTCATCTGCCATTTTTGCACCTGATAGGAAAGAACAATGCAAACCCAGGAATCTCAATCCTTCCCAAAAGCAACTAGCTTCGGCGCGACACTCGTACGCTCTAAGATTATGGGCCCCAATCCCCTCAAGCTCTGCGAAGAGCTGCTTCGCGATGTGCATATCCCCTGCGGCGTCCGCGTCTGCGACCTTGGATCGGGCACCGGTATCACCAGCGCCCTACTCGCCCGCGAATACGGGTTTGACACCTACGCTGTCGATCTGTGGAGCGACCCCGTCGAAAACCGTGCGTTCTTCGATTCGCTCGGTATCTCGCGCGACACGATTCACCCTGTTAAGGCAGACGCCTCGCAGGGGCTGCCGTTTGAGCACGACTATTTTGATGCGGTCGTAAGTATCGACTCGTACAACTACTACGGCCGTGACCCACACTATCTTGGTGAGCGCCTACTCCCCTACGTAAAGCAAGGCGGGATGCTCTACTTAAGCATCCCCGGCATGGTTCGCGACTGCCACGACAACCTGCCCGTTTGCCTGCTCAAATCCTGGACACCCGAGCAGCTCGACTATATGCACGACATAGCCTGGTGGCGCGCCATGATCGAGCCGACCCCCGGCGTCGAGATTGTCTCGATGCAGCCTATGCTCTGCACGGACGAAGCATGGAAAGACTGGCTCGCCTGCGACAACGAGTACGCAGCAGGCGACCGCGCTGCCGTTGAAGCCGGTGCGCTCGAATACCTCAACACCATCGCCATTGTGCTGAGGAAGCTCTAAACATTAGCCGCGCGAGGCCGTAAACAAATGGCCTCGCGCGGCTTCTTCAAAACGAGTTCTGAACAAACGCAAAGCGCAATATGCTACTTGCGCAGCGGCTTGGGCAGCGGAATGCCGGCGGCGATGGCTGCGGCGATGATCATGCAGACGATGCCCTTGAGCGGGAAGCACATGAGCAGCAGGCCCACGACCATAACGGGTTGGCGCATGACGGCGCCCATCGTCGAGGCCGTGCAGACGGCGACGCAAAAGACCGGATCGGCGCCGGTGAGGATGGCAAGGCCATAGCCCAGGCTTACGCCCGAGAAGATAACCGGGAAGAAGTGACCGCCACGCCAGCCCATATTGATGAGGGCGGGGGTCAGCATAGCCTTGACAAGACCGGTCGCGATAAGCACGCCGGCGGGAATGGTCAGATAGGTTTCCATGAGCACGTCGGCTTGCGTCTCGCCGGCAAACATGGTGTAGGGCAGGAGCGTGCCACAGATGGCGAGCGCCAGACCGGCTAACATGGCCTTGACGACAGGACGCTCCCCTATTGCATGGGACAGCGCCTCGCTTGCATGCTCGGAGACAAAGTACAGCCAACCGCAAACGGTGCCGAGCAACGCCAGCGGAATGAGCCAGGCAAGCTCCAGGTTGCCCACCTCGGCGGACTCGAACCTGGGCATGCCCATGCCGCCGCCCACGAGCTGGCCAAGCAACAGGTAAGTGCCCAGACCGCCGGCAATCGCAATGCCATAGACCACGGTCTTTTGCGCCTTGGGCAGCTTGATGGTGATCTCGTCGGACGCGGACTCATCGTCGGCATCTTCGCCCTGGCCGTCGGCGCTACCGGCGAGCGGCGCCACAAAGCCAAAGACAGGCGCGGTAAAGAGCGCCGTCAGGGCAGCCTGGGTACCTAGCAGCGTGAGCTCCCTAAACTCGGCGCCAAAGCGACGCATGCGGTCGCCGACCCAGCTGCACAGGCCCGCGATAACGCCGGTCAGGCCGGCCTCCGGTCCAATACTTCCGCCAAACAACAGCGGCAGCAATGCCGCAAGCGAAAGCTTGCCCAGATTGTCGTACGGGTAGCGCCCATCTTGCTTGACCTTAGCCATCACCTGATTGAGGTTATCGGTCTTGGTGTCTGTCATCTTTTCGTACAGACCGATTAACAGGCCGCCCAGCAGGCAGACAAAAAACGGGTACGGCAGAAAGCCAAACGGGCCGCTGGCGAGCTCGGGCGAAGCGACGCCCAGTGCGTGCGGAATCTCGGTCCATAGATAGTCGATGCCATGCTCCATCACAAAAAAGAACAGCCAGACCGCGGCACCTGCGAACGCACCGGTCACGGCAACGCTAACTAAAAACAGCGCGCGGTTTGTAGGTTTAGCGAGCTTATCCATCGGGTCCTCCCGCGGTCAAAGTCGACATAGATACGTTTTATTGTAGAGCGAGTGTGGCCCAGACAAGCCAACCGTCTGCGCTGCAAACGGAGCCACCGGGGGCCGCAGCGGGACAGGCTCGGGGCTTATCCGTTGATAATTGATGCGATTTCGTACAGATCCTCGGCAAAGTAAATGCCTTGCTGGCGCCGTGGGCTTGATAGGCCCTTATCAATCATGTGTACGAGCAGCGCCTTGAGGTCGTTGTAGTAACCGTCCAGGTTATACAGGATGCACGGAGCACTCAGGTGCCCCAACGACACCGCGGACATAACCTCGGCGATCTCCTCGAGCGTGCCCGTCCCACCGGGAAAGGCAATGAACGCATCGCCGAGCTCGATCATCTTTGCCTTACGCTCCGCCATATCGCTCGTCACGATGAGGTCGTCGATACCGTCATGTTGAAACTCGGCCTCGATAAAAAAGCTCGGCTCCACACCCGTCACGTGCCCGCCGGCATTAAGCACGCTATCGGCGAGCGCGCCCATCAGGCCCGATTTGGATCCGCCGTACACGAGCGCGTGCCCGTTGGCGCCAATCCAGTTGCCCAGCTCCTGCACCGCAGGCAGAAACGCCGGGTCATTGCCGATACTGGCACCCAGATACACGGTGATATTCAAATTCAGTCCCCCTCATGGTGACGCGCGGCGCCCGTTTTAGCGCTGGCGCCGGCGATATTCGCGCACGCGGCGCGACAGATCGGCGAGCTCGTCACGATCGAGCTCTTCCAAATGCTCAAGATCATCCATAAAGCGCGCCATAGTGTCCTTTTGATGCATCTTGATGAGCATATTGCAGTAGCTCACCGCCACGCCCGTGAGCATGGCAATGTAAAAAATGCTGATAACGCTCAGGACGACCGTGATGACACGGGCGACCGGCGTTTCGGCCGGAATGTCGCCAAAGCCGATCGTCGATACGGTCTCAAAGCTAAACCAAAGGCCATCGCCAAACGTAAGAGTTGTTGGCTCAGAGAGCCAAACAGCCATTGAACACAGAAGATAAAAGACGAGAAAAAGGCCCGTGATGCGCACGAAACCGGCTTGACGCAACACATCGGCCAGCGTCCTCAGCTTTTTCATCGAGACCCCCCTTTTTTTCAGGACAAGCAATCGCTTTTGGTCGGTATTGTCCCACGCCTCCCCCGCAAACGGAACCAGCCATCGAGAATGCCCCTAGACGACGAGTTGTGAGGGACAATCCTTCCACAACAAAAAGTGCGTTTCAATCCGCGACAAATAGGATGTTCCCGTCGGCCGCGCAGCCTGAACTAGTATCTTGATATAGACATACCACCCACCGCCGTGCACGCAACACGCGGAAAGAAAGGAAACCCACGATGTTTAGACCTCTTCGTAGAAAGAAGCGTGCTATCACCGATCAAGAGGCACGAGAGCTGCTTGTTAATTGCAAACGCGGCATTTTTGCCGTCAACGGAGACGACGGCTATCCTTACGCCATTCCCGTTAACTACTACTTTGACCCCGAGCACGACAAAATTTACTTTCATGGAGCCAAGGCGGGGCATAAGGTCGATGCACTCAAACGCAGCGACAAAGTCTGCTTTACCGTCTATGGCAACGATTGGTACAAAGACGACGACTGGGCACCCTATGTTCAGAGCACTGTGGTTTTTGGCCGTTGCCGCCTCGTGAACGATGACCCGGCGTTTGTCGAAGACAAAGTCCGACAGTTTGCCCTCAAGTACTATCCTTCTGCCGAAGAGGTCGAAGAGGAGATCAAGCAAAGTATCAGGGGCGTCCAGCTGTATGAAATTACGGTTGAACACCTTTGCGGCAAGCAAATTCAAGAAAAGTAGCAAACGTGGAAAACGCGCTCGCAACCCTCTGCGCCCTATGCGCCCACGCACGTTGAGGACGCGGGCGCAAGCCGCAGTACCTGAATCGTGCGATCCCTATACCCCAAAAACGTAACGGTCTAGGCGGTCGCACGCTTCCCTTACGCGCGAAAGCGGCAGCGCCAGATTCACGCGAATGTGGCAGGGGCCATGGAACGGACGTCCATCCTGATACCCCACGCCCACGCGTGCCCCCTCGTCGAGCAACCACTGAATATCACGGCCATGCTCGCGGCACCACTCGGTGCAGTCCAGAAACACCATGTACGTGCCCTGCGGACGCGAATAGGACACACCCTCAAAATGCTCGTCCACGTAATCGCAGAAGTACTCGATATTGTCGGCAAGCACCTGGTTGAGTTCGTCCACCCACTCGTAGCCCTGCGGTTGGTAGGCACCGATAAGCGCATGCATCGAAAGGACATTCATCTCGTTGTAATGGGTCTTGTTAGACACAGCGCACATGCGGTCGCGCAGCGTCTCGTTGTAGACAATGTGGTAGCTGCCGACCAGACCCGCCAGGTTAAACGTCTTGCTCGGCGCATAGAGGGCAACCGTGCGCATGCGGGCATCCTCGCTCACCGACTGCGTCGGGATGTGCTTGTGTCCCGGCAGAATGATATCGGACCAAATCTCGTCCGAGATCACCACGCAATCGTGCTTGCGATAAATGTCCATGGCGCGCTCGATCTCGTCGCGCTCCCATACGCGGCCGCAGGGATTGTGCGGCGAGCAGAACACTGCGGCATGGATGTGATTTTGGGCGAGTTTGCGCTCCATGTCCTCAAAGTCCATGCGCCACACGCTCTGGTCGTCGAGCTGAAGCGGGCTGTGGACAATGCGATAGCCCGCGGCCTCGATGGACTTGGTGAAGCCGATGTAGGTGGGGCTGTGGACCAACACCGCATCGCCCGGCTGGACATACGCGCGCAGCGTCGACACGACACCGCCCAGCACGCCGTTTTCGTAGCCGATATGCTCAGGCGCCAGGCCCTCGACGCCATTACGGCGGCTCTGCCATTCGATGATGCGGTCGAAGTACTCGGAACGCGGATTGAAGTAACCAAACATGGGGTGCTGGGCGCGCTGAATGATGTGCTCCTGGACTGTAGGCACCGTGGCGAAGTTCATGTCCGCCACCCACATGGGAATGCGGTCGAAGCCCTCGTCGGGTGCGTTCGGAGCCATACCGGGGATCTCACCCCAAGAGTCAACGGCGATGGAGTCCATGCCGTGGCGGTCGATGATTGAAGTGAAGTCGTATTTCATGCTGAGCCCCCGTGCAGAGCGGAATGATTCGGTAGGCGTTATTGTCCACCAGCGTAGACGATTTTGGCATGGGGTTTGGTGCTTAATTTGACGGGTGCGGACGAATAGCTGGCTAGTCTCGCGCGTCGTTGATGGCGGTTACTGTCAACCTGGCCCCGTCAACCGTAAACGATATGTCGAGTCCGGCGTAAGCCAAGTGGTAAACGCGGTTTGGCTCGTGCTTGCTGCCCGCGCGGCGCGGATCTTGGCGAAGAACCTCGACCAGGCCGGGGAGCTTTGCGGGCGGGACCATGTCTTGAAGCGCTTGCGGGAACTCAACATCGAGCTCTTGCCACGGAGCGCCCTCAATCCAGCCGCCGGTCGCATCCGGGTGGCAGTCCGCAAACGGGATGTAGGGCTTAATGTCGTAGATGGGCGTGCCGTCACGCAGGTCGGCCCCCAGCACATGGATGATGGGGCCGTCGTCGGTGCGCTCAACGCGGCTGAGCTTGACGCAGGTAAGACCGATGGGATTGGGGCGAAACGGACTCCGCGTGGCAAACACGCCCACGCGTTCGGCTCCGCCCAGACGCGGCGGGCGCACAGTCTTCGACCACTTGACGTTGGTGCCGGACCTGTCCTGCGTCTTGGCATCGGCAGCTATATCCTTAGCCGTGCCGCCGGGCGTTCCGTTTTCGAAGCGCCACAGCAGCCATAGGTGAGAGAAGGAGTCCAGACCCTCAACTGCTGCGTTGGAGGCAAATTCCGGCTCAAAGACGATGCGTCCCTGCAGGTGGGGCGCCAAAAAGCTGTTGCGCGGAATGCCGAACTTCTGCGGCAGGTCGGTATGTATGTGTGCGATAGGTTCCATGCCGGTCATTGTACGGCATGGAGGTGTGGGGTGCAGCGCGCAATTCTTCGCCGCGGTCTCCCGTCGTGCAACCAACGGTTGCTTGGAAGGGAGCCGGCCGCCGCGTATGCTTAAGCCATCAACCAGCAGAAAGGAGTCGCTATGGCCTTTGCAGAAAAGCTCATTGCCATTCGCCGCGCCCATCACCTTACCCAAGAGCAGCTCGCCGCCAAGCTCTTCGTCACACGCCAAGCCGTCAGCCGTTGGGAACGCGGCGAAGTCACCCCGGGCATCGACATGATGAAGCTCATTGCCGCCGTAACCGGAGAACCGCTGTCCCACCTGCTCGAAATGCCCGAGCACTATTGCCAGAGCTGCGGCATGATACTCACACCCGACGACTGCGGCACCGATGCTGTGGGCGCCACGACCGACCATTACTGCAAGTGGTGCTACGACCACGGCCAGTACACCTACGACACCACCATGGAAGCGATGATCGAGGATTGTGCCCCGCGGCTGGCGCAAAACACCGGCATGTCGCTCGACGAAGCCGTCTCGCTCATGGGCGCCGTCCTGCCGCAACTGGAGCGCTGGCGCTCCGTGCAGGAAAACGAGAAGCGCTACGGTGCCGAGGCGCGGGCGCGCTATGGCGACGAGGCGATCGACGCAGCAAACGAAGCACTGCTGGACATGGACCCCGAGACATGGAACGACATGAAGGAACTTGAACGCGCTATTCTGGGCCAGCTTTCGATTGCCATGGGCGACGGCGATACGGATGGAAGCGAGGCCCGCAAACTTGTCGCGATGCACCGTCGATGGATTGGCCTTAACTGGGGGCACAAGCCCCAAGACGAAGCATACCTGGGCCTCGCCCACGGCTATCTTGCTGACCAGCGCTTTATCGACTACTACGACAAGCCCTGCGGCACCGGAGCCACGGCGTTTCTGGTACAGGCCATCGAGTCGTCGTCAGCTCATGCATAGACCGCGGCGGCTTTGGGTATTTCAATCAAAACCTCAACCGATTGGAGACCTATGGCTACTAAACATGAGCTCACGCTGTACGTTATGACTGGCTGCCCGTATTGCATGAAGGTCAGGCGTTTCCTTGCCGATAACGGTGTGACCATCCCTGAGCGCAATATCTCGACCGATACCGAAGCCGAGCAGACGCTTATCGCCGTCGGCGGAAAACGCCAGGTTCCCTGTCTGTTCATCGACGGCAAACCACTCTACGAATCGAGCGACATCATCGCATGGGTACAGGAGAACCTGCTCTAGCGTGCGAGTACTCATTGGGGACGTTCTTAAATGACTAGCCGTTAAAGAACGTCCCCAATGACTAGCTAACCGTAGGTACTCATTGGGGACGCACTTAAATGAGTGGGTAGGGCTTCGGTTTCTCATATTTATAGAACATATGTTTGCTCTCTGTGTTATACTCATCTCAAGGCATGAGACTGGTCGAGAGCTCCTGCGGAGGTCCCCAATGACACGCTGGAGCGAGCTCGGTAAGTAAGATCGGTGGTTACCGCACTCGCCCATCTCAGACAGGCTGCGCTCCTGTTCGCCGTCGCCATCAAAGAACGGCACTCACAATCAGACTGTTTCTTTTCCGTGAGTCACATAGGAGCGCATCGCTATGGCAAAAAAGATACCAACCCTTTCACCCGACATTATTTCAAACACCTGCTCGGATATCAGCAGGATTGTCGAGGCCAAACACCTCGGTCAGAAAGGCACCGACCATGAGGCCTCTTCGGAAGGGGCTCTGCTCATCGGGCGCCGTCTCGAGCAAGAGATTGCCGGATACCCCATTTCCAATCTAAATGGCCTACTCTCGCCCATCGCTTGCCACCTCAAGCAGCACTTTAGCCCAAGCCTGGGCCCGACCTATCTCAAGCGTTGCATAAAGCTCGCACGAACTGTTCCGGAAGACATGAGTTTTCGACCGGAGCTTGATCTAGAACACTATCAGTCGCTCGCTCGCATCGCCGACAAAGATCTGCGCTTGGATCTGATGAACGTTGCCGCTGATAACCGTTGGAGCGCATCGCGCATCGATCGTCATGCCCGCTATCGAAGTCCGCAGGACGTTTTGGATGCTTGGGAGCGCCGTGCGCTTGAATCAAATCAAGAAGTACGGCGCTTCGCCCGCGCCTACACAGATGCCTGTGGAATCATTTCACTCGATGAACTTATTGAGCTCTACAACTCCTGTGCCCCCAATCCAGTCTCGAGATTTGAGATAAATGAAACTATTTGGCAAATCAGGAACGAATCGGGGCAAATCGACAATCCCTGCGTCATATCCAGAGATGGAAAACTCTATCTCATAGCGCCTGAGCTCGATAACGCTGTCGATGAAGCCCCTTATTACTACGATGACTACGGATACTCCTATCGAAAATATGAACGACGCAGCGAATACACCGGTGAGATGCGCGCGCTGCGCGAACGGCGCGTTGGCATCAGAGTGGCAGCCATCTTCGCCGGTCACGAACGTCTCCCAATCAAAAGGCTCAGTTATGACGAAGTCATCTGCGGGCATATAAAGTGCAGTCGATCTGTCGAACGACTCAAGCAGTACGTCCTGAGAGACCCTGAGATTAAGGCATCCGATCTCCATGCAAGAGAAGATGAGTTCGATTTCATCATGACAAAGCTTTTGCGTTCCGTTGGACTCAACGGTATGCCGACAGCACAGCAAATTACCGAAGACGCAGCTTTCTTATTGATTGTCGTACGGCCCGAGTTTTACGAACGCAAGAAAACAGCCGAAGTCTCCAAGCTCCTCTCGATAATCTATGAAAACGCTCCCCTCTGGGAGTTCAACGGACGTTCACATACCGAACTAAAAAGCGAAGGAGTAGTAGAGCCTCCGATGTCGGCTTTACATCGAAAAGTCCAATCAAAACAAGTCGCTTAAGCCTATTAACTGCTTGCATTTTTGTTTACAAAACTGTATACAAAAAGAGAGGCCCTTATGGAGCTCATCGCAATCCACCCCCACGCCCTCAAACACGGGCTGACGGAGACGGATATCACCTGCGCCTGGAACTCCGCTTTTGCATGGTTCAGGCGTGATCTTGAAAACGGAGGTATCGATTACGTTCTCGTTGGACTTGATGGAAGAAGCCGTCTCATGGAGCTCATCGCTCGATATTGCTCCAATCGAGATGGCTATATCATTTACCACGCCCTTGTCCCTCCTACGCGCAAGGTGCTCAGGGAAATCGGGATCAATCGATAGGAGGCGCTATGGACGCTAAGCAACTCGAAAAGATGATCGGATTTGCCCCCGGAGAGTTGGAGAAAGCCGCGGAGGCATACGAAAAAGATGAGTGGCCGAAGGGTCGCACCATCAAGCTGGGAAGGCCGTCGATCTCTGATGAGCCAAGCGTTGTTTTATCGGCACGTGTGGGTGAATCGGTTCTTGAAGCGTTTGACGAGAAGGCAAAGCGCCATGGGCAAACACGCACAGAGCGACTCAGAGAACTCATTACCCTTGACGCAATGATTGCCTAGTCCCCCACCGAATCCAAACATGTACGCCAGCATCCAAAGTCGACATTTTTCGACATCTTTGGATGCTGACGTATAGCTTTTGCAACATAGTCATTGGGGACGTTCTTAAATGACTAGCCGTTAAAGAACGTCCCCAATGACTAGCTAACCGTGGAAGCGGGCTATGGGCGCAAGTGGCTGCTCGCGAAAGACGCGATCGACGGCGGCGCGGTATTCGTCGACCTTTTTAGTCTTGCGTACGAGCTTGTGAACGGTAGCAGGATCGGCGAAGGCGCATTTAGCGTAGAACCACCACTCCTTCATGCGAAAGACCGCGTTGCCGCCAATCTCTTCTGCATATGCCGCAAACAGCGTGTCGTGGAAGCGCTGCAGTTCGGCTGCCGTGGCAGCAGGGCCACCCTTGACCATGCGAGCCAGCGCGGGGTTCGCAAGCAAGCCACGCCCCAGCATCACATGGCGTGTACCGGGATAGGCCTCCACCAGCGCATCCATGTCCTCAAGATCAAAAATATCGCCGTTGTATGCCACCGGAAACGGTGCCCGCTCCAACGTCTCGCCATAAAACCCTTTGCGCGGCGAGCCCGTATAGCGATCCTTCTGTACGCGCGGATGCACGATCAGTTCTGCCAACGGCATGCGACAGTACAGGTCAAGCACGCGCTCGTATTCGTCGTCGCTCTCCAGCCCCAGCCTGCTTTTTACCGACACCGGCAAGGGCGATCGCTCGCACACGTCGCTCAAGAACACCTCGAGCTCATCGAGGTTGCACAAGAAGCCCGATCCTTTACCCTTGGCAACAACCGTACCCGAGGGGCAGCCAAGGTTGAGATTAACCTCGCGGTAGCCCATGTCGGCGAGCACGCGCGCCGCCCACACAAACTCGTCCGCGTTCTTGGACATCAGCTGAGGCACCACGTTAAGCCCTTGGTTGTTAGCCGGATCGATTTCCTTAAACGCCTTGCCGCCAAAGCGGTTGCCCACCCGCGGCGGCGGCAAAAACGGCGTGTAATAGCAGTCGAGCGCACCGAAGCACTCCGCATGCACGCGACGGAACACATGCCCGGTAATCCCCTCCATGGGGGCCAACGATAGAATCATCAACATCTACTCTCAAATCAATGCGGCAAAGGAACCGCCCCTTTGTCACATGCATTATGCCTTGTCCTTGAGGCGGCCCACAAGGCGGAGGCGGTTGCTTGATGTCAACCAGCCCTCCGACCATCCCTGTGCAACGAAGGTGAATGGCGCCCACAAACAGCAAGCAGGGCCGCCCCACAGCAGCTCCCTCACTCGCCACTTTTTCCTTGTCCAAAAGAGGACGTTCACGATCAAGCGATCGCCAACAGCAAGCTGTTGACCGCCATGTCTGAACAACAGACACCCTCCACTCACATACTCAAGAGCGTGTGCGCATCGCCCTCGAAAAACGATGAGTGTCGAGGCCCCATGTAGCTGCTCACCGAGCAAGAAAAGAAACGCATCCAGCGGTACTGCACATACCCCAAAATCGCAGCGACCGCACTCGTCATGTCGTTCGCGGCATACCTGTTGATGTTGCCGCTCCAAATGATCAACGATATCGCGTTCCACCAAAAGGAATTCCACCCCGCGGGCATATATACCGCCATCGCACTCACCGTAATCGAGCTCGTCATCTTTTGCTATTGCGCCCTTGCACCACGCTTTGGGATGCAGGGCAAACAGTGGAAGGAGCTGCAGAGCAGGCTTGCGGTAGCCCAAACCAACAAAGACCGCTCCGCGGAGGTCGCCGGCGTGCTCGCCGCGCAAGATGCCTTGGAACCCGTGTGCAAACGCGTCGCGGCAGACGATCCATACGAGTCGTATCGCGACTACGGCTACCGCATTATCGGCTATCTGCGTGATAATGACCTCGGCGCTCAAGCAGCCTATGTCTACCTTTCTTTCGATGCAGATGGCATGCTCACGGACGTCGATTACACCAGTCAGATCGACCCCGAGGCAAGCCTTGCAGACAACCTCGCCTGCACCGAGCAGGATATCGCGACACTCTGCGCCCCCCGCTCAACGGGTTAGGCATTTCCGTTGCCACACCGGGCCTCCTCACGCCATGCAGCCTGTCGGATGAATTTAAACATGCATTTTTAGCCGGATCCCTATATGAAGAAATCAGCATCAAGACGGAGGACGAATCTATCAAGTCGTACTACACCTTTGACACCGAGCCCAAAGAAGAGTTCGACAAGTACACCCATCCGGAAATTAGGCTCATGCTCTCCGCAAAGGAGGACTAGCAACTTACGCTCTAATTGACGCTCGCAAACGCCGTCTATATCTCAAGGTCTAATACTTTTCCCGAGAAGTGAACGGCTGTATTTGGACCCCCGAAGCATCGACATTCTTAGACGCCAAACCCGCAGGATTTGGCTGGCAAAACCGCAGGAAACCGCCTTCAATAAGTGTCGATGCTTCGGGGGTCCATTTTGACTCGTTCACTTCTCGGGAAAAGTATTAGACCTCGAATTACATGTCACTCAATGTGACAAAGGGACAGTCCCTTTGTCACATTATTCGGAGCGCAGGGCTTCTACGGGGTCTTTCTTGGATGCACTGCGGGCCGGCAGCAGGCCGGCAACGACCGTCAGCAGCACCGAAATTGCAATGAGCGCCAGCGCATCCTGCACGGGCAGGCTCATCAGATTGGGTACCTGTTTAGCAGCAAGCGCCCAGGCATTAACCGGAAAACTCACGAGCACCACAACGACAATGGCAAAGACACCGGCGATGAGGCCCTCGATAAAGGTCTCGGCGTTGAACACGTTTGCCACGTTGCGCTTCGACGCGCCGATCGCGCGCAGGATGCCAATCTCCTTTTTGCGCTCCAGCACGCTGATGTAGGTGATGATGCCGATCATGATGGAGCTCACGACCAGGCTGATGCTCACGAACGCGATGAGCACCAAGCTGATGGTATTCACGATGTCGGTCACCGAGCCCATGATGATGCCCATGTAGTCGGTGTACGAGATTGCCTGCTCGTCGTGGCCGGCGGCTTTGACCTGCTTGTTGTACGCATCGATATGGTCGAGTACGCGCTCCTTGGCCTCAAAGTCGCGCGGGAAAATCTTGACCGAGATGGGATCCGCTTCATCCGCGTAGCCCAACGTGGTCAGATTGTTGTCGTAGGTGAGCTTCGACGCCTTGGCATAGCTCATCATGAGCGAGCTCAGGTCCTCGGCGTCCATGTTGAAGTGGATGGCACGAGCAAAGGCGCTCGCATCCACGCGCATGGCGCTCGCCAGGTTGGCAAAACTCGAAGACATCTGCGTCACCATCTGGTCCATGAGCCCTGCCGCGCCGGCCTTAAGCTGGGTCGACACGGTCGTTGCCACCTGCTCGCCGATCGCCTTCATCACCTGATCCATAGCCTGCTGCAGATACGGAGCCAACTGCTTTTGGACATAGTCGGTCATCGCCTGTTGCAGGCGCTCGGCCAGGGCATCGCCGCCGAGCGCCTTGAGCTGTGCCAGGCACTGCTGCGCCACAACATCGTTCTCGAGATACGTCGAGAATGCGGCAGCAAGCTTTGACGCGTCTTTGAGATCTTCGGGTGACAGCGCCCTAAACTGATCAGACTGCAAAAAGCCCTCAAATAGTTGGTTGGCAAGCGTTCCCACCTGTTGCATTTGCTCGGGCGTGAGCTCCAGACCGTCAAAGATGCCCGAAAAATCGGGGGTCGGCGCTTTGGCCATGATGTCGCTTAAGTCGATGTCTTTGCCAACGCCCGAAAGGTCAATATCCAGGCCCGACAAATCGATGCCCGAAAGATCCATGCCACCGGCAGCACCCGAGAGTGCAGACGCATCGAACGAGAACGCGCTCTTGAGCGCCGCCTCGTCCACGCTGAACATACTGCCCAGATCCACGCCTTGCTTGGCCTCGCCTTGCAGTTCGTCGAAAGTTTTGCCCGTAAAGACATCCGTCTCGGGGTGGGCAAGTTGCTCTTGCACGATCTGCGAATCGGCGGCGCGCTCCATAAGCTGGCGAGTCAACGCATGCGTATAGGCAATGCCCGGAGACAACGCGCTCGCATTGGCCGTCTCGTTAGGTCGCACCACGCCCACAATGTGCACGTCAATACCGTCGGCAACCTTGGCCGTCATAAAGTCGGCGTCGCCGGACATGTCAGTCCACATGCCGGTCTCTTCGTTTTTGCGATAAGCATCGGCCGGCGACAACACCTTAAACGTCGTGGACAGCGCATCGTCGTAAGTAAAGTCGGCGCCGCTCTCAGGCGTCTCAATCTTACCGTCGGCGGCCATGGCACTGTTCACCAGGTCGTTGAGCTCATCGATATCCAGCGCACCGATGCTGTAAAGCGTATAGTCGCCCACCGTTCCACGACTCGAAAGCACCATTACGGCTTCGTGAGCAGACGTAGGCCAATGGCCGGCGACGACATCGTACTGGCTGTCGAGCAGACTCTGATCGTCGATCATCTCGTTGAAGACCGAGGTCCCCATGGAGTCCATGCTCACCGTTGCCGCCGAGCTCGCACCACCGCTCATGGCCTCGGTCATAGCGTTGGGCACCAGCCGGACAGGCTTCTCATCGCCCTTGCCGGCACGATAGACAACCGGCGTCACGCCGTAACCGTACTGGATGGCGTTGACCTCTTTGTCGATACCGTCGCCGCCGGCATCGAGCCATGCCTTAAAGCTCGTCATATCGTTGGACTTAACACTTGCAAACATATCCTTTACGGCCGTGACCACGGGAATCTTTTTGGTTCCCTGAGCCTTGCCGTCGGTGCCGTCGTCGGACGAACCCTCGTTCTTGGACGTATCGTCATCCGTGGCCCCCTGTTCGCCCATCATGGACGACAGGTCGTAATCCTGCTTGGAAATGGTAAGCGGGTAGCTCGAAAGCGTATCCTCCTCGACCTTTTTGATGTAGCCGTTTACGCCATTGGACAGCGCCAAAATCGCCGCGATGCCAATAATGCCAATCGAGCCCGCAAAGGCCGTCATGGCCGTACGGCCCTTCTTGGTCATAAGGTTTCGGGCAGAAAGCCCCAGCGCCGTCACAAAGCTCATCGAGGTTTTGCGCGTAGGCTTGGCCTCGCGGCGCGTGGCGTCAGCGACATCGAAAGGATCAGAATCGTCGGTAATCTTGCCGTCCGCCAGGTTGACGATGCGCGTGGCGTACTCGTACGCCAAATCGGGATTATGCGTGACCATGATAACCAGACGGTCGCGCGCGACGTCCTTGAGCAAGTCCATGACCTGCACGGACGTTGTGGAATCCAAAGCGCCGGTCGGCTCGTCTGCCAACACAATCTCGGGATCATTAATCAGGGCGCGGGCGATGGCCACGCGCTGCATCTGTCCACCCGAAAGCTGACTCGGGCGCTTGTTCACGTGCTCGCCCAGACCAACGGCCTCGAGCGCCTTGCGCGCACGCTGGCGGCGCTCGGCGTGCCCCACGCCCGTGAGCGCAAGCGCCAGCTCCACGTTTTCCAAAATGGTCTGATGCGGAATGAGGTTATAGCTTTGGAACACAAAGCCGATGCGGTTGTTGCGATAGGCATCCCAATCGCGATCGTGAAAGTCCTTGGTCGAAATACCGTCGATCAGCAGGTCACCCGAGTCAAAGTGGTCGAGTCCGCCGATAACGTTGAGCATCGTGGTCTTACCCGAACCCGAGGGCCCCAGAATGGCCACGAACTCGTTATCCCGAAAAGACAGGCTCACGCTGTCGAGCGCCACCTGCGTAAACGACTGCGTAACGTACCTTTTGCAAATTCCTTTGAGCTCCAGCATGGACGGCAACCTCTCCTGCGCAGGCACCTTGCCCGCTCTCCCCCGCCGTTCGTATTCGACGCGTTTGTCCTACTCTATCCCCATTTTTTACCGGCGCCAGTGAGGAATGTAACAAACCGCACCAAAAAACGAACGGGACGGCACGCCGCGTGGCGCGCCATCCCGCGCATACCGTCGATAATGTTACAAGGGAACTGTCATTTTATCACATCTGCCCAACCCTTATTGGGGCACCCGGTTCCCTATTGGATGATAAAGGACGGATGATACGGGCACTTTTCGCCCATGCACACTGTATTGGCCGCATAGCTATCGCAGGCTGGCGTCTTCTCCCATGCTTTAAGCTGTGGTCCGCCGAGCGCATTAAAAAACGAAACGGCCTCACGAATCGCCACGCGCGCATCTCGCTTGCAGCACCGTGGGCTTCCCGAGCGCGCGATGGCGGCAAGCAGCTCCGAAACCATAAGCTGCCCCTCCTGCCAGCCTTCACTGCGCAGCGGCGCATTGCCGCGCACGATTGCATATGCCATGCCCGCAGACGCAGCTGCCCCGCACATGCCCCAGCGGGCACACGTTGCCCCCGGCACGCAATCCGAACGAGACATCAAATCGGCAAGATCGTCTTTGAGCATCGTATCTCGCTCCCCAGATGCTTCGGCGTTGCGCCAGCACGCAAGCAGCACCGCGCCCACAATAAAATGGTGGATGGGGCCAAAAGCCACGCAGCGCTCATCTGCCATAACCTCTTCCAAAAGAGCCGCGGGCGCCACCGACACACTGGCCATGAGCATCTCAACAATCCAGCCTGTTTGTTCGTCTTTTGCCATGCGGCATCCTCCTCTAAAACAAATTGTGCGCACGCTCCATTATGGCCTTCTTCTGCCCGGCGCGCTCAATGCGAAACAACCTGCTTCGCTCGTGCCGCCAACAAGCCCTGCTAGTTCTCGTCGCAAACCAGCCCTGCTCAGGAGCAACACCAGAGGCGATGGCAAGCACGATGGACAGTGGCAACACCACGACGGCAGCTCTTTTCGAAAAAGAAGGCCCCGCGCAATCGCGCGAGGCCTCCCCATTCATGGAACTATGATCAAAGCAGCCCAAAAAGCTTACTCCCACTCAACGGTGCCGACGGGCTTGGGCGTGAGGTCGTAGCACACACGGCAGATGCCGGGAACCTCGGCTGTGATGCGAGCGGTAATACGCTTGAGCAGTGCCCAGTCGAGCTCAGGCACCTCGGCGGTCATCACGTCGACGGTGTTGATGCAGCGGATGATGCAGGGCCAGTCGTAGGCGCGCTTGCCCTCGCGCACGCCGGTGGCACGGAAGTCGGGCACCACGGCGAAGTACTGCCAGATGGTCAGACCTGCCTTGTCGATCTCCTCGCGCACGATGGCGTCGGCTTCGCGCAGCGCCTCAAGACGGTCGCGGGTGATGGCACCAAGGCAGCGGACGCCCAGGCCGGGACCGGGGAACGGCTGACGCTCGACCATGTTCTCGGGCAGACCGAGCTCGCGGCCCACGACGCGGACCTCGTCCTTGTACAGCAGCTTGACGGGCTCGCAAAGCTCAAACTGCAGGTCCTCGGGCAGGCCACCCACGTTGTGGTGGGCCTTCACGCCATCCTGGGACTCCAGGATGTCGGGGTAGATGGTTCCCTGGGCGAGGAAGCTGACCTCGTCGCCAACCTTGCGGGCCTCCTCCTCGAACACGCGAATGAACTCGGCGCCGATGATTTTGCGCTTGGCCTCGGGCTCCTCGACGTCCACGAGCTTATCCAAGAAGCGATCGGTCGCGTCCACATAGACCAGGTTGGCGTCCATCTGGTTCTTGAAGACGTCGACGACTTGCTCGCTCTCGCCCTTACGCATCAGGCCGTGGTTCACGTGCACGCAGATAAGCTGCTTGCCGATGGCCTTGATGAGCAGGGCCGCGACAACCGAACTGTCGACACCACCGGAAAGGGCCAGCAGGACCTTCTTGTCGCCGATCTGCTCGCGGATTGCAGCGACCTGCTCATCGATGAACACCTGGGCAAGTTCGGAAGTGGTGATACGCACCATGTCGTCGGGACGCTTGTTGGAATCCATGCAAAGCTCCTTTTCGGTTCGATGGAAATGCGTCGCTCGTATGCAGACGCACCGTCATATGACCTCATTATATGCAGAAGAAGATGTGTTTCCCATCGCTGCGACAAAGCTTTTTGCAGGGGTGGCAATTTTTCCTATTGTCGAGGTCAGCTAGGCTTCGGTAGCCACCTTGGCAGCATCGCCAATAGACTCTTCCTTTATACGTTCTGCGTAATCGTATGCCATACCCGCAAATTCCAGTCCCGAGTAACAGGAGTACAATTGCTGCTATTGTTGCCAGCTGTTGGGAGATGGAAGATGGACTGCGATGGCTACCCATGCGTTCCCATGCCGTTGATGTGCACCGCCTTTGTGCCGGGGCAGATTGACGCTGCGGTTGCAGGCATTTCCGACCCCGATTCGCGCGCCATTGCCACGGCAGAAGCGCTGTACTTTCGCGGACAGGCCACCCTCGCTGCCAAGACGGCGCGCCCTTATCTTGACGCCACCGACCCCGCACTGCGCTATTCCGCATGCTTTATCTGCGGATACGCCAGTCTGTCGCTCAACCGTATCGCCGATGCCCGCCGGTGCCTTACTGGCATCCTCGATACGCCGGCCGACGAGGAATCGCCTGCCGTCCACGCCATGCATATCCTGTTCGCCTCGGCCGCGAGCGTCCTGCTGCACTTGCCTTCCCCGTATTCCGCCGAAGAGTTTTATCCGCTTGCGGCGCATTTGCCCGAAGGCCTGCGCCTGTTCGCCAGCTACGTGATGGCGCACGCCTTGTATCTGCGCGGCGAATACGGCCGCAGCCTGGGCATGGTGGAAAATGCCCTGATCATGAAACAGGGAAGCTATCCCATCTCGGAACTGTTCCTGCACCTGGCGGCTTCCATGGCATGCATGAGCCTCAAGGACATCGACGCCGCAAAGGCACATTTCGGAGCCACTTGGGACATTGCGCGCCCCGACGGCCTTATCGAGCTCATTGGCGCGCACCACGGCCTTTTACAGGGGCTCATCGAGGTGTGCCTAAAAGCGCAATACCCTGACGATTTCGCACGCATCATCGAGATTACGTATCGATTCAGCTACGGCTGGCGGCGCATCCACAACCCCGATTCGGGCGAGGACGTGGCCGACGATTTAACGACCACGGAGTTCACCATGGCCATGCTCGCCTGCCGCGGATGGACCAACGCCGAAATCGCACGCCACATGGAAGTATCGCCGGGCACTGTTAAAAACCGCCTATCAGGAGTGTATGCCAAGCTTGGTATCGGAACTCGCGCCGAGCTGGTCGCGCATATGTTGCGTTAGCGACCGGGCTGCCAAGCGCATCGAACGCGTTCTGGAACCCGGCGCTTCGCTCGATCAATTTGGACATTTTGACCCGTGAACGGCACTACCGCCACGGGGCACCTCCTCGCAAAATAGGATTATTTCCTCCGTTATTTGCGGGATGGGAGCCCAGAATGCTTGATCGTCGTTCGCTACTTATCGCCGGAGCATCCTCGCTGGCAGGCATCATGCTGCCTCGCGTGCCGAGCAGCGCAAACGCCTTCATACTGCCATTCGCCCCCACCGAGGCCTATGCCGACGAAGAAGACCCCTTCAAGGTGCTCGTTCTCTCACGCACCATGTTTGGTGTGGTCGTGGTCGACGTCGCCAACAAGAATATGCCCATCAAGGGAGCCCAGGTCACGCTCGCGTCGCGTTATGCCGCGGGCAAGCAGATCTCCGCCACTACCGACGACGAGGGCACGGCCATCTTTGAGGTCGCGCCGCTTTCGGAAGGCTACGTGGACCAGGCAACGCTTCTCGACGCGTACGACTTTAACGGTGGCATCTCCATCAGCATGGCGGGCTACCGTGATGTCGAGATCCCCCTCACGCGCATCCAGGGCGGCACCGCCATTACCGCGCCCACACGTCCGCTTTCCGACGGTGAGCCGTACTTTCGCCAGCTTACGTTCGACGAGTGGGACATCCAGTACGCCGACGCCACGTTCATGGCACTGCCGAAGGACGACGCCGGAAACGACCAACCCGACACGCACGCCTTTACCGTGCAGGCACATCTGCCACAGGGTGGACAGGCAACGCTGTGCATCAACAAGGTAATGCCCGCCACGAGCAGCTCATCCGAAACCGTCACGCAAATTGGCCAAGTCAAGGCCAGTGCATCGGGTTCGGACAATCTGGCAACGTTCACACTCGAAGACACGTTCCTCGATGCAGCTTCGGGCCTTCTGGAGGAAGGATGCAAGCTGCGCTTTGTCCTCGACTATCAGGGCAAGACCTATACACTCTCCTCCCACATGGCCGTTGTCACCGCGCCGGCCGCAAAGGCAGAATCGGGCTCGACCACTATCGTCCCCACCACCATGGACCAAGAGATTACTCCGTTTGATTTCCCGGCGGCGTTTCCCGGAATCGGCGGCAATAAGTTCACGTGCTGGATGCCCTCGTTCCCCATTTTGTTCAATTTCTCTTTTGCCGGATACGTGCTGTTTGGCGGAGGATACAAACCGGTCGGCTACATGAACGATTCGGGCAATCCGGATCCGGAGTACTGGAAGAAGTCACCGCGCGAGTCGGGCGCCAAGCAGGCAAACCGCTACCTCGACGAGATGGAGGGGAAGTGGAATCAGTACAAAAGTATGAGTGCCGGTTCGGGCACCGATCCAAGGAACACTAAGCTGCTTCGTCACCACTGCACGCCGCGTTTTACGATGGATATCGCCACACAGCTGTACGGATCGCTCGCCTACGACTGGGTGGGCAAAACCTGGGGTGACAACAACGACCCCGCATTTGGCAATATTAAGGCCCTCTTCCAGGTAAGAACCGACCTCAATTGGACCGAGCAGTTTACCCTAGGACCGGTGCCGTTTTTCCTAAACGTCAACCCCTGGGTGCTGGCGAAGCTGGCGCTCGCCGTGGGTGCCCACACGCACGGCAGCGGCGCGGCGTTTTTTAAAAACATTTCGCTCGACTATTCAAACACCTCGGGCTCGTTCACCATCCAGATCGGGCTTGCCGTCACCTTTGGCGCCGGCGTTGCAGGCGTCGCTTCGTCTGCCGTGCGCGGCGCCGCATCCCTCACGCTGTTCATTGGGTACGAGAAGGCAGATGGACACCAGCTTCCGCGACTGCGCGTAGGTGCAGACGTCGATGTCGATGTGATACTCCAGTTCGTAATGTTCAAGTGGACCACCAAGGCTTGGTCGGGGTCGTGGCCCACACTCCTCGATTCGTGGAATATGTCGGTGAACAATGGCAACCAGTATGTGCTCCAGCGCTCTGAGCTCGCATTGGGTGGAGATACGCCTTACACGTTGGATGCCCGCTTCGGCACGGCCGGCAACGCCGAGGCAGGCGGCGTGCCGCAATTTATCGCATCGGCCACCATCGTCACCAACGCCGAGCTGCTCGCACGCGCCGAGGTTAAGGCCACTGCCGTAAACGTCGCGCCTGTCGTGCGCGATTGGGATCAAGCGGTCACGCGCATTGAGCTCGAGGCGGATGCAGAAAGCGACGACACGGGACAGATCGAGCATTTCGTCCATACACTGATAGAAAACGCCGCGCCGATGTATGAGTACACCTATATCGGGCAGGCGAAGGACGCCGCTGCGGACCCCAACGCCAATTCTGCTGGTGTATCGGAGGACGAGCGTGGCGGCATAAAACCCTCGAGCGACAACGTGCTGTTTGCTGGCGTGCTCAGCGAAGCCCACATGAAGCTGGCAATGATTGCCGGCGTAGAATGTCTGTTCCGTATCGCCTCGGTGCGCTACGGCGACAATGGCCGCTCGCGCCTGGTGGTGCACACAAAGGCAAACGGCACGTGGTCCGCTCCCACTCCCGTGGACTTTCCCCTTGGGTTTGGCGAGGGCGACGTGGAGCGCGACGGCATATTCGATTACGACTTCGACGTGGTGGAATATACGGACGGAAGAGGAAACCAGGACGCCTACGTGCTGCTGATCTCGGGCGAGCGCCCCGCCGGTGACAACACCCTTTTCGATACGGCAAGCACAGCCGGCATACTGTCCGTCGTGCGCCTGCGCATAAGTAATAGCGAAGTTCGCGTGGTGTCGTATACGTCGTGGCGCAGCATCTCGCGCGGCCGCCTTCAGGAGGATGGCTACCATTGTCTGCAGTGCCCGCGTATCACGGTGGGCAAGACGCTCGTCGACGGGCGCCTGTCGGGTGCCTACCTCCACCGCCGCGGAACCACCGCAGAAAAGGCGCTCGGCAGCGAGGCCGAGGTTGCGCTGGAATGTTTTACCTTGTGGTCGGATGATTTGGGCGACAGTCTCACGTTCCGTCAGGTCCTCCGCTTTCCGCAAGCACCGTCGAGTATCGAGCTGGGCAAGCCCGAGAATATCAACGGCAAAATGGTGGTGTCCGTTGCGTACGAGACCGCAGACGGTTGCGGCTGCGCATCGTACGCCGTGATCGGCCAGTCCATTGCGTGCTGGGACGTTATGTCACCAGACGCCACGGTACCTCATGCGGTGCCATGGCCACAACATTCGGGCTTTTTGGCAACCGTCAACGAGCAACTGCAGCATATTACTTGGACGCGAGGCGCATCGGCATTTGCAACGCAGCCCGTGGGTGCCGCAGGCTGTGGCCCGGCATCGTTTAGCGTAAGCAACAACGGCAGGTGCGTGCTCTATGTAGAGAACACCGATGGCAAGGTGGGACAAACCTACGACGAAGAAGGCAACCCGGTAGCAGTGATGGGCAAGCACTTCCGCATCTTCGCCAGCACCTTGGCAGGCGATCTGTTCACGGAGCCGTTCGTGATGTGCGAGCTGGACCATCCCGTCGATCAGATAACGACATTTTTGACGTCGGGAGGCATGCTCTCCGCACTCGCCACGCACATTGTGAGCGCGGAGAAGAGCGAGGCAGAGCTGCACGGCATCGAAGTGCCCTTGGTGGCGTGTGCCACTCCGACGGGCGCGGTCGCTACCTCGGGCGCGGTGGTACCCGGAGCAGCAGGCGAATCCTTCATGGTCACGGTGCGAAACGACGGCAACACCTTGCTGACCGCCGGCACGATCGATCTGTACCGAGAGGGCTCCAGCCAGCCGTTCTCCAGCGCATCCATCGGATTCGGACTGAACGCACGCATGGTTTCGATCTACGATCCAGAGCTTGCCGAGGATGCTTCGGCCAAAGACATGGCACACGTGAAGTACGCGCTCGAGACGCTGGGCGCACGTTTTGCAACGCACCCGCTGGTAGCCGACAACGGCAACGCCGTGCTGGCACCGGGTTGCACGGCACAGTTCCGCATGAGCTTTGCCATCCCCGAGAGCTGGAGCGACGAAGTGGGCAAACGCGTAACGCTGTATGCGAAGGCGCATAATCTGGTGGCGCTCGATCCCGTAACGCTCGAGGAAATTCGGCCGGGTGCAAACTCGGCGCTGGGTGCCGTACTGCACGAGCTTCATGTGCCCGACGCGGCATGCGAACGCTCAGAAGTTCAGGTCGGCGTATGCGACAGCGCGGATACGACGGGGCTTCACGATGCACCGATGACGGCGGACGACGGTGGCGGCTCGAGTGGCGGCGGTACTGACAAGGGCGGCGGCTCCGGCGGAAGCAGCTCCAGCAGCGGCAAGGACCACAACAATAGCAAGCGCCCCGGAAAAGCGGGCGCGCTTGCGGGCACGGGCGATACATGCGCTCCCCTTACGGCAGCCGCTGCAGCACTCGCCGCGGCAGGCGCCGGCCTCGTCGCCTACAGCGCCCGCCGCACGGCGCTCGAAGCCGATACCGCCAATGAGGTCAATTCGGATAGGCCCCGCTAGCTCCTAGTTACTTTTGTGAGAGACGCCGACTCGGCTCATTCGTCATCGCTATGCGGACATTACAACTTCGGTTCGCTATTCAAACTTACTCGCACAATACCGACTCGGTTTTGTGCGAGTAAACGAATCCTCATCGAACTCCGAACGATTGTTCGATGGATTTCGTGTTGGTTGGAATCGCCCAAGGGCTGGGCTATGCTACCTTGACTATCTATATGACTAAAACGCAGCAAAGGAGCATCGAGAGAGCGAGCATGGCAAAAAACACCGCAAACTATGGTAACGACAGTATTCGTCAGCTCAAGGACGAGGAGCGCGTACGCCTGCGCCCCGCCGTCATCTTTGGCTCGGACGGGCTCGACGGCTGCGCGCATGCCGCCTTCGAGATCCTGTCCAACGCCGTTGACGAGGCGCGCCAGGGCTACGGCAAGCTCATCACCCTTACCGCCTTTCGCGATGGCTCCATTCAGGTGGAGGACAACGGCCGCGGCTGCCCGCTTGACTGGAACCCCTCCGAGAAGCGCTTTAACTGGGAACTCGTCTTTTGCGAGCTTTACGCCGGCGGCAAGTACAACAACAACCAGGGCGGCGACTACGACTTCTCGCTCGGCACCAACGGCCTGGGCTCGTGCGCAACCCAGTACGCCTCCGAGTACATGGACGTCACGGTTTGGCGCGACGGTAACAAGTACTCCCTGCACTTTAAGAAGGGCAAGGTCGTCGGCGCCAAAAAGAAAGCACTCGAGGTTGAGCCCAGCGACGAGGACCGCACCGGCACCACCATCAAGTGGCGCCCCGATCTTGAGGTCTTTACCTCCATCAGCATCCCCCACGATTGGTATCGCGAGACCATGCGCCGCCAGGCCGTGGTCAACGCCAACGTGACCTTCCGGCTGCGCATCGAGGGCGACGACGGCGAGTTTTCCGAAGAGGACTTCTGCTATCCCAAGGGCATCGAGGACTACGTGCTCGAGAAGGTCGGTACCGACTACCTTACCGAGCCCTTCTTTATCGAAGCCGACCGTCGCGGTCGCGATCGCGAGGATCTGCCCGATTACAACGTAAAAATCACTGCTTGCATGTGCTTCTCGCGCACTTTCACGATGCAGGAGTACTACCACAACTCCTCCTGGCTCGAGAACGGCGGCTCACCCGAAAAGGCGGCCCGCAGTGCCCTCACCAGCGCCATCGATGCCTACATTAAGCAACAGGGCAAATACAACAAAAACGAGAGCGGCATTAAGTGGCAGGACGTCCAGGACTGCCTGGTGCTGGTGACCAACTGCTTCTCCACCCAGACGTCCTACGAAAACCAGACCAAGAAGGCCATCAATAACCGCTTTATCCAGCAGGCCATGACGGCATTCTTTAAGGAGCGCCTCTCGACCTACTTGATCGAGAACAAAGATGCCGCCAACAAGATCATGGAGCAGGTGCTCATCAACAAGCGCTCGCGCGAGAATGCCGAGAAGACGCGCCAGAGCATCAAGACCAACCTGCAGCAGAAGACCGACATGGCCAACCGCGTGCAGAAATTCATCGACTGCCGCTCCAAGGATAAGAGCCGTCGCGAGCTCTACATCGTAGAGGGCGACTCGGCAGCAGGCGCCATTCGCACCTCGCGCGATGCCGAGTTCCAGGGCGTTATGCCCGTCCGAGGCAAAATCCTCAACTGCCTAAAGGAGGACTATCCGCGCATCTTTAAGTCCGACATCATCATGGACCTCATGCGCGTGCTGGGCTGCGGCGTGGAGATCAAGGACAAGCGCATCAAGAACCTGGGCGCCTTCGACTTGGACAACCTCAACTGGAACAAGGTCATCATCTGTACGGACGCCGACGTCGACGGTTATCACATCCGTACGCTCGTGCTCACCATGCTCTATCGCCTGGTGCCCACGCTTATCGACGAAGGCTACGTATATATCGCCGAGTCGCCGCTCTACGAGATCAACTGCAAAGAAAAGACCTACTTTGCCTACACCGAGCTCGAGAAGAACGGCATTCTTAAGGAGATCGGCGACCAGAAGTGCTCCATCAACCGCTCCAAGGGTCTTGGTGAGAACGACCCGGACATGATGTGGCTCACCACCATGAACCCCGAGACGCGTCGTCTGATCAAGGTGGAGTCCGAAGACGTCACCAAGATGGAGACCATGTTCAACCTTCTGCTGGGCAGCGACGAGGCGGGCCGCAAGCGCCATATCTCGGAGCACGGCAAGGAATACCTGGACCAGCTGGACCTGCAGTAGCAGCAAATCGATAACGACGGCCCATAAGAAGTTCAAGAGGAAATCGTGGCAAAGAAGAAGACGAAGAACCAGCCAAAGAAAAAGCAGGTCAACGCCGAGAACGTCATCGGCCTGCACTCCGAGGTCACCAATCAGCCGATCACGCAGACGCTCGAGGTCAACTACATGCCCTACGCCATGAGCGTCAACGTCTCGCGTGCGTTCCCCGAGATCGACGGCTTTAAGCCCTCGCACCGCAAGCTGCTCTACACCATGTACAAGATGGGCTTGCTCAAAGGTGAGCGCCAGAAGAGCGCTAACATCGTGGGCCAAACCATGAAGCTCAACCCGCACGGCGACGCCGCGATCTACGAGACGATGGTGCGCCTGGCCACCGGCAACGAGGCGCTGCTCGCCCCCTTCGTGGAGTCGAAGGGCAACTTTGGCAAGTACTATTCGGGTGACCTGAGCTACGCCGCCTCACGTTACACCGAGGCCAAGCTCTCCCCCATCAGTGCCGAGATCTTCAAGGACATCGACAAGGACCCGGTCGACTTTGTCGACAGCTACGACGGCGCCATGAAGGAGCCGCGCCTGTTGCCCACCACGTTCCCCAACATCCTTGTCTCGGCCAACAAGGGCATCGGCGTCGCCATGGCGTCTGACATCTGCGGCTTCAACCTCAACGAGGTCTGCACCGCCACCATGCACTACCTGCAGGATCCCAACTGCGATCTGCTCGAGTACATGCCCATGCCCGACTTCTCGACCGGCGGTGAGATTATCTACCGCCGCGAGGAGATGGAAAAGATTATCGAGACCGGCCTTGGCAGCTTCCAGATCCGCTCCCGCTGGCGCTGGATTCCCGAAGAGCGCATTATCGAGGTCTACGAGATCCCCTACACCACCAAGACCGATGTCATCATCGATCGCATCGTCAAGCTCTCCAAAGAGGGCAAGGTCAAGGAGATCGCTGACATCCGCGACGAGACCGACCTCTCGGGCCTGCGTATCGCCATCGATCTTAAGCGCGGTGTCGACCCCGACAAGCTCATGGCGAAGCTTTATCGCTCGACTACGCTGCAGGATTCGTTCTCATGCAACTTTAACGTGTTGGTCGATGGTTACCCCCGCGTTATGGGCGTACGCCAGATCCTGCACGAGTGGGTCAAGTGGCGTATTGAGTCCACGCGTCGCCGCATTAACTTTGACTTGGGCAAAAAGTCCGAGCGCCTGCACCTGCTGCACGGCCTCGAGGCGATCTTGCTCGACATCGACAAGGCCATCGCCATCATCCGTGGCACCAAGCTCGAGGCCGAGGTCGTGCCCAACCTTATGAAGGGTTTCGACATCGACGAGACCCAGGCCGAGTTTGTTGCCGAGCTTAAGCTCCGCAACATCAACGAGGAGTACATCCTCAACCGTACCAAGGACATCGCTAAGCTTGAGGGCGAGATTGCCGAGCTAGAGGAGATCCTCTCCAGCGAAGAGAACATCAAGAAGGTCATCAGCGACGAGCTGGCCGCGGTCAACAAGAAGTACGTGATGCCGCGCCGCACGGGCAGGATCGAGCCCCACGAGGTCATCGAGGTAAGCCTGGAGCCCGAGGTCGAGGAGTACCCGGTGACCATCATGCTCTCGCGCGATGGCTACCTTAAGAAGATGACCGACCGCGTGCTCAAGAAGGCTGCGGCGCTCAAGTACAAAGACGGCGACAAACCCTTTATCGAGTTCCCGTCCTCCAACACCCACGAACTGCTGGTCTTTACCAACAAGAGCCAGGTATACAAGTGCAAGGTTGCGGCGTTTGAGGACACCAAGTCGGCCCAGCTGGGCTCGTACTTGCCCACCGACCTCGAGATGGAACCCGACGAGAGCGTGATCTGGGTCATCGACCCCGAGGACTACAAGGCCGACGTGCTGTTTGTCTTTGAGAACGGCCGCGTGGTGCGTGTCGCACTTGCCGGATACGTTACCAAGACCAACCGCAAGCGCCTCAAGAACGCCATCTACGGCGGCAGCAAACTGCTGTATGCACAGGTGCTCAAGGAAGACCGCGACATCGCGCTGGTCTCGAGCGACTACCGCCTGATGAACTTCAACACGTCGCTGCTCAAGACCAAGACGACCACCAACACGCAGGGCGTCCAGGCCTTTACCGCCAAGAAGGGTCGCTCGGTCACCACCGTCGGCACGACCGAGGAGATCCTTGGCGCCGGCGTCTCGGCAGAGAAGTTCACCGCGCAGAGTCTCCCCTCTGCCGGTGCCCTCATGAAAGAAAACGACATGCCGAGTTTGTTTGACTAGGACGACGGCAACGAGATCGTTAGACACTTCGCAAAGCGACGAGGCCCGGAACGCAACGGCATTGCGCCCGGGACTCGTCGTTTTTCTTCTCAACTATTTTTTAACGCAGATAAATTGATTTCTGCTTATTTTTCTGCGTAAAACAACATGTCAGCGCCACTGCTTCGATGCCCTTTGGTCTGTCGTTAGCAAAACTTGCAAAAGTTAGCAAAACTTGCAAAAATTAGCAAAACTTGCAAAGGAGCTACCATGGAGTACAGCAAGAACCCCTTTACCCCAACATTTGGAAGCGTCCCTCCCTTTCTAGCGGGTCGCGAGCATATCCTGCGCGACATCAACCGTGGCTTTATCAACGGCCCGGGAGATCCCAACCTGTCGACTATTATTACGGGAGCAAGGGGAACGGGCAAGACGGCGCTTCTCTCGCTCCTTTCAGAAACGGCGCTTGAACACGGCTGGATCGCAGCAAATGTCTCCGCCATGCCAGGCATGCTCGAAGATATTATCGAGCGAACCAAAGAAGCCGCAGATAGCTATCTCTCACAGCGTCACGCGCGCATAAACGGCGTTCAAATTGGTCCAATGGGCATCGATTGGACATATGCTCAAGAGGCCCAGGGCAACTGGCGCACACGCATGAATGGTATCTTTAAGCAACTCGAAAAACATGACATCGGACTTCTCATCACCATCGATGAAGTCACCGTCGATCTCGAAGAAATGCTTCAATTTGCCTCTGTTTACCAGCACTTTGTACGCGAAGGTAAAAAAGTTGCCCTACTCATGGCAGGACTGCCCTACAAAGTATCGGCGTTGCTGCGTAACGATTCCGTCTCGTTCCTCAGGCGTTCCCAATATCATCAGTTAGGACGAATCACTGACGTTGAAATTGCAAACGCGTTTCGCAAAACTGTTGAGGCCGGAGGACGTTCAATCACACCAGAAGCGCTCGAGGATGCTGTGAAGGCCGTCGACGGATTCCCCTACATGATGCAGCTCGTCGGATATCGCACATGGGATGTTTCGGAGAACTCGCCCAAAATCAGCGCACCTGATGTCCAGCAGGGTTCTCTGCTTGCCCGTATGGAGCTGCGCGATCGAATTCTCGAAACGACCTATCGGGAGCTTTCCGATAAAGACATTGAGTTTTTGCTCGCGATGCTGCCCGACTCTGGCCCCAGCAGGGTCTCGGAGATAGCCAAACGCATGGGCGTTGCCGGCAACTATGCAAGCCAATATAAACGCCGTCTCCTCGAGGACGGCGTCATCGGAGAGCGAGGGCGTGGTCTCGTTGGCTTTGACATTCCCGCGTTCAGGGAATTCTTGAACGAGAAGGCGTTTTAGCACGCCGGAATTGTCCGCGGAAGCATCAACGCATGGTAATCAGCATTCCTCTTGGTAAGGATAGCAAGCATTTTCCACCAACACCGATTGCCATGCGTTCTTCTTGTCCTTAGGCGAGCTTGCGAGCGAGCTCTCGCACCTCTTCCAACTTGGGCGAGGAGGCCATGCTGTCGCGCTCGGTCATACCGCTGATGGTGACAATGCCCTGGTCCTCCCACTTGCAGTACGCGCAGGTCGACTTGTACATAGCGATCGTCGCATCATAGACGCCCTCGCTGTGGCTATCGAGCAAAAGGGCTGTCTTGGTGAACGGGAAGCCCGTAGCACCGAAGGCGTACAGGCGGTCGATGGCGGCCTTCTCCTGCGCGGTGATATCGAACCAGTAGATAGGCGAGGCGAAGACGACCATATCGGCGTCTTGCAACGACTCGATCACATCGGCCATGTCATCCTTCTGCACGCAAGTGCCCTCGTGGGCGAAGCAATACTGACACCCCAGGCAACCGGCGATTTTCTTGCTGGCAACGCGGATGATCTCGACCGTATGGCCGCCCTCACGCGCGGTCTCGGCAAACGCCTCGACCATGGTGTCGGTATTGGCACCCTTGCGCGGGCTGCCACTCAATACAACGATATTCATATAGATTCCCTCTTCTTCATGCTGCAGGCGCGCAGTATGTTTTCTTGTAACCAAAACGAATGGAGTTAATCAATCGCCAGCAGGCCATATCTCTTGTTCAAGTTCCCTAAAGAAGCTCAAGACGATTGCGATTGCCTTATACAACGTCGAAAACCAACATGGGAGCCATAGATGCGCCGCCTGCCCAAATGGCACGCGGTCAAGATGAGCATTGGGAATCGCGACGACTTGATATCGCTCGCATGCCTCCTTCGGAATAGGCGTCAAGGACAACCGCCTGGATAGCGAGCCGACCGAACAGGCCTTCGGCTATATCGAGGACGGGATCTGAGCGGACGTGATTCGACTTCGGGCCCTTTAGGGATGACTGACCTCGACGTCTACGCAACCCACTGAAACGCTCGGAGGAGTCGGGTCAAATTGAAGGGACTGACCCCGGAGAAAATCCGGGGCCAGTCCTTTGCAGCTTATTTATTGAGCCGTATAAGTTTGGGCCGCAGTTCGCACCCACGCGGTACCGACTTCTTGCGGCAAGCGAAAAGAGAGCGCCTTGTTTTATCAGATGCGCTTTCTTTTGCGCGCGCAGATTGCAGCTGCCAATGCAAGCACACCCGTTCCGGTCAGAGCAGCGCCAAGCACTGTTGCCGTATGATCACCCACCGGAGGAATAGCGCTATCGGTGTTCGCGTTGCTGCCGTTAGCTTGAGATCCGCCCGCGCCAGGGGTGTTGTTGCCTGGGGCGCCCGCGTCGGGTTTGCCGGCATCGGAATTGCCCGGATTGTTCTTGGGCACCTTTTTGAACTTGGCTTTGTAGACAACGTCTTCTGTCGCGTCGGTGATTTTCTTGTCCCACGAATCGAACACGTAGTCGTACTTGTCGTCAGACGGTTTCGTAGGAGTGGGTACCTCAATTTCGTCTGCTTTCGTGCCGATCTCGTACAAGGTTTCGCTATAGATAATGGTGCCGTCTTCATTCGCGAAGGTGATTTTTACCAAAGACGGATTTGCGGCGGCAACCAGATAAACCTTGCCATCGGAGCCGATGTTGGCATAGTTGGAGTACTCGCTACGCTGATCTTTTGTCTGCGTTGTGTAGCGGGCACCTTCGTTGTCAAGATACCAACCATCAATCTTTTTGTTAGTCACGTCATCGGGTTTGCCCAGGTAAGGCTCGTTCATGTCTTTTGCGGCTGACAATTTTGCAACAGAGCCGCTCAGGTAGACGTCGGAACCCGCCTTACCCGCGCTGTTGTTGCACAGTTTGGTGTTGGTGATGGTGGTGCCTGCGCCTTCGCGGGAATTCGATTCTGCGGCAAAGCCTCCGCCGTAATTTGACGCCATGTTGCCGGTGATGGTGCATCCGTCGACGGTCAAGCTGGTGTCGTAAAGATACGATGCAACGCCGCCACCTTTAGCGGCGCTGTTCTTTGTTATCGTGCAGTCGCTAATTTCTGCTGCGGCAGGTGATTTCATCCTCACTACAAGCACACCGCCGCCGTAGCCTTCGTCCTGATTCGCTGTGTTTTCGGTTATGGTGGTGTTCTCAAGGAACAGACCCGGCTTTTCGGCGGCGCCTACGCTCGGGGTGGAAGCGCACAGGTTCCTTGCATCGGTGTAAAAATACGCGGAAGCGAGCACGCCTGCGCCGTCGTGTGCTTCGTTGTAGCTGATGGTACCGCCAAGGATTTGCGCGGAGCTCTCGAGGTTGCCCCATCCTCTGCTGACTTCTGTTCTCGATGCAACAACGGCAACGCCGCCTCCCATTTCGTTTGCCTTGTTGTTCGAAATGGTTCCGCCCGTCATGACAAACGAAGATCCGCCGGAAACGAATACGCCGCCGCCGACAGACGTGATAATGGGATAGATCGAGTCGTCTTTGTAGGGAGAAGTGACGAAGCAATTCTTGATTTCGCCGCTGTCCATGATGAATGAGCCACCATAGATAACCGCAACGCCTCCACCATAGCAAACGGATCCGCCGGTAATGCCGCAGTTATCGATAGTGCCGCCGTACATATGGAAGGTGCCGCCCCGTACGGTTACGCCGCCGCCAAAGTAGTTATTGCCTATACGGTCGGCAATGGTAACGCCGTGGTACATATTGCACGTGCCTTCGATATACAACATGCCAGGTCCATCGCCGCACTGCACGTTTCCACCGCTAATTATTAGCGTGTCACTACCGTCTGCCGCGCCCAAGTTCAATTGAGCATTCCGATTTACGGCAATCCTGTTGTTCGGATTAACCGTCACGGTGTGTCCGTTGCCAACAATACTTACAGGACACGAAGAGGAGAACACAACTTCCCCAGTTTGAATATCGTTGGTGAGTTCAATGATGTACTCACCCTCGGCGGCAGCGTTTACTTTGCCTGCCGCTTCTTTGAATTGTTCTCCGCTGCCAACTTCGAATGTGGTTGCCGCGAAGGCCGATATCGGCATAGTCAATGCACAGAGTGTCACTGCAGCGATAAAGGTTAGCACCCTGCATTTTTTGCTCATGGCATCTCGCTTTCAAAGTCTTTTGAATCTGAGCTGGGACATGCATGCGCTTGCTCAGATTTGGTAAAAGGATACGATTGCGTCTTATTTTAATATTGGATTTATTAAGGCAAATGCAAGCAAAAGATGCAATAGCAAAATCATTGCTATTGCATATGGCTCTCTTTCCGCTCCTTTCTTAATTGGGACTAAATCCTTCTGATAAGCAGGACGTTTTCGCCAAAGCGCTTATAAAAAGACGGCGCTGGGCCCGAGCTCACCTTGCATGCAGGCTGAAAGGCAACCACCCAGCCCGGTACTGACGAAAACGGAGGGGCAACGGCGACAGCTCCTCTGCCAATGCGAACGCAAACAACACCGTAAACAACAACCGCCACAACAAGGGTAAGAAGCCTGCAAAGGGTGGCTTTCCCATAAGTCATGGAGCTGACTGGGGCTTCGCTTGCGTCCGGATCGATTTGCGCGCGTTCGAACTCCCGCGCGGGCGATGAGGACCTTCGTGAATGCATCCCTGATGGACAGAAGCGACCCGAGCCCCAAGCGGCGCGCTTCGAGCAGCGGAAGCTGAAGCGTAAGCAGAAGCATCGTGGACATTGACCGGTGCCGACATGGGTCCAGGTGTGAACGGGGCTACGTCCCCTGTTCACACTGCTCACACATACAGCAGCGGGCACGGATTCGATTGAAACCGTGCCCGCTGTCTGATGCTAAATTAATTTATCAAACATGTGTTCTATTCCAGCGCAGTAATTAAATACGCTGGTACATGGATACTCCGATCAAGACGGCCGCGTATACGACCGGGAACTTTCGGCAATTGGATACGCGTCTGACCTGGGATATCCAAGCGAACAATAGGCCTAACCCGCAACAGGTCCCAGGCCAGGCGGGTATCCAATCGAAGGGGAAGGGCGCTCCGGTGTGGAGGCAGCGGAGCGCCCGGGGAAAGCCCGGCCGGCCGGCCAGGCGGCCCCGTTCGCCTGGCCGGCCGGGCCTCCGGGGTGCGGCGGACTCCCGTGAAGGAGGGGCGCCGCGCCCCGGGAAGCCGGGCTATTAGGCGGACGGCTCCTGCTGCGTGATGCAGTGGATGTTGCCGCCGCCGTAGACGACCTGGTCGGACTTGACGCCCACGCACTTGTAGACGCCCTCGCCCCAGACCTCGTCGTAGATCTCCTGGAGCGTGTCGACGGCCAGCTGGTCGTTCTCGTCGCCGTACTGCGGGACGATGACGCCGTGGTTGGTCACGAGGTAGTTCATGTAGGAGGCGATCAGCGGCTCGTCGGGGACGCGCGGCTCGGCGTTCTCGTCGGCGTCGATGGTGTCGCAGGAGGCCTGGTCCATGTACAGCGGCTTCACGGGCATGCAGAGCTTGTAGACCTTCAGCTTGCGGCCCTTGGCGTCAACCGCGTTGGAGAGGGTCTCGTAGGCGGCGTGGCACTGCTCGTAGAACGGGTACTCGGGGTCGTCGGTCCAGATGCAGACCATGACGCCCGGGGCGATGAAGGTGGCGACGTCGTCGATGTGGCCGTTGGTCTCCTCGGGGTCGATGCCCTCCTTGACCCAGATGACCTTCTCGACGCCGAGGTAGTCCTTGAGGTGCTCGGTCATGTACCCGCGAAGCTCCTCGCTCCAGGGCTCGAACTTCTTGCGGTACTTGGGCCAGAGGGACTCGGGGTCCTCCTCCTCCTCGAGCACCGCGGAGCAGGTGCGGCCGGGGGACAGGAGGCACTGGTCGGTGACGACGAGGGTGCCCTCGCCGTCGACGGTGATGGAGCCGCCCTCGAGGATCATGTCGTCGGGACGGTAGCGGCGGCAGCCGGAGAGCTCGGCCATCTTGAGGGCGATCTGCTCGTCCTTGTCCCACGGGAAGTAGAGGCCGTCGATGAGGCCGCCGTAGCCGTTGAAGTGCCAGTGGTTGGCGCGCTTATCGCCCTTGCCGTTGATGACGTAGGTGGCGCCGGTGTCGCGGAACCAGGCGTCGTCGGTGGTCATCTCGACGACGGTGACGTTCTCGTCGTTCTCGAAGACGGCCTTGCAGTTGGCGTAGTCGACCTGGTTGGCGCACATGTAGACCGGGGTGAACTCGGAGATGGCGCGGGCGATGGCGGCATACTGCTTCTGGGCGGGCTTGGCGCCGTGGGCCCAGGTGTCGGTGCGGTGGGGCCAGCCTATCCACACGCGGTCCTGGGGGGCGAACTCGGCGGGCATGAAGAAGCCGTCGGCCCTCGGGGTGGACTCGGACTCGGTGATCGTACGCATAAGATTTCCTCCAAACCGAACGATCGTCTGCCGCGGGCGGGCTGCCCGCGGCCTAGGACCAAGAGATGGCGGGCGCCCGTCCCCCGGCAGAGGTCGGGGCGCCCGGCGCCGGTTTTCACGGGGTCGCACCGGCGGGCGACGACGTAGCCAGGTGCGCGGAGACGGGACGCACGAGGGATACGGGAGAGGGGTCGGGGCGGTCGGCGGCTGCCGGAGCTATCGCCCGCACCCGCCCCGGGGAATGGTTGGCGGACCTGTCGCCCGGGCACGCCTCCGGAGAGGCCGGGGTGCCCGGAACCGGGGCCCTAGTTCTCCTCGGCCTCCTCGGCGAGGCGCTGGGCGGCCAGCTCGGGGGTGAGGCCCTTGTACTCGGTCTCGCGGCCCTTGGCGCTGACGACGCGGACGACCTCGCCGATGAGCATGAGCACGATGAAGATGACGATCATCGGGACCTTCTCGCCGATCTCGGCGGCGGAGAACGGTGCCAGCGTCGCGACGATGGCCAGGATCAGCTCGATGCAGGGGATGGCCAGCATGACCTTCATCATCGCGCCCTTGAACGGGAACGTGAAGATGCGCTCGCGGTTGGGGTCGTTCTTGCGGAGGTTGAGGAACGCCGGGAACATCGGGATGTAGGTGAGCAGCAGGAAGACGACGGAGGTGCCGAAGAGCATCCAGAAGACGCCGTTGGAGATGGCGTCGACGGGAACGAGCTGCAGGCAGAGGACCAGGGAGGCGACGACGGCGTTGACCAGGTTGGCGCCGTTGGGCATGTCGTCCTCGGAGACCATCGAGGCGAAGACCTTGGGCATGTTGCCGTGCTCGGCGGCGTAGCGGGCGACGGAGTTGACGCCGAAGGACCAGGCGGCCATGTTGGCGAACAGGGTGATCAGGAAGGCGATGCAGATGACCTTGAAGAGCACGGAATCGCCCACCATGGTCTGGACTGCGACGATCATGCCGTAGTCGGGGTCGATGGAGTCGGCCGGGATGGCGGCGCCGATGCCGAAGCCAGCGAACAGGTAGATGGCGCCAATGGTCAGGCCGCCCAGGATGATGGCCTTCGGAATGTCGTGGGTCGGGTTCTCCATGTCCTTAGCGAAGGTGCAGATGACCTCGAAGCCCGTGAAGTTGAAGATGATGATGGACAGGTAGCCCAGGGCGTTGGTGTTGGTGAGCTCGGGCAGGAAGGTGGCGGCGGACATGTCGTTCGCGAAACCGTTCTCCATGGCATACCAGATGCCCAGGGCGCCGACGATAACGGCTACGGCGACCTTGATCAGGGCGCCGCCGTTGAGGACCCACTCGGAGTCGGCCGCCTTGGAGCGGCCCATGAGGTAGACGATCCACACGAAGGCGAGCTCGATGCCCATCTTGGCGATCAGGTTGAACTCGACGCCAAAGACCATGCCCAGGATGTCGGGGAACATGGTCGCCAGCGAGGCGATCCACAGCGGGTAGTTGACCCAGTAGTAGTACGAAATGCGGGCGCCCCACTTGTCGCCCAGGCCATCGCGTACCCAGTCGTAAATGCCGCCCTCGCCGTCATAGGTGGTGCCGAGCTCGGCGACGACCATGCCGTAAGGGAGCAGGAAGGTCAGGATCAGGAAGATCCACCAGAAGAACTGCTGGTTGCCAATGGCAGCAGCAGGAGCGGCGGCCTCGCAAACGAAGACGACGCAGATGATGGTCGAAATGACCGTCAGGAAGGAAAGCTTTTTCTTTCCGTCACTCATATTTAATCCTTTGCTCAGTCGTTTTCAGACAGGGCGCCAGTGCTTACGCGCAGTGGCGCAGATGATGGGCGGCAAGAGACAAGCATCTGCTGCCGCCCATCAGAAAGCATCGCACAGGCCATACCACACGTCGGTGTAGATGAAGTCGGCGCCCTTGATGCACTCGGTTGTCGTCGGAGACTTTGCAGTTCTCCTCTCCGATGGCCATGAGGTCGCCCATCTCCTGCGAAGGCGGGCGAGCCGTAGCTCGCCCGACCTGGTACGTCTTACAGACCGTGCTTACCGAGGGCCGCCATGCGCTCATTGATGGTGGCGCGGTATGCCGCAGCCTTCTCCTCGTCGGGCTCGCTCTGGGGGCACAGAGTGGCCAGGATGGCGCGAATGGAGTGCTTGCGGTTCTCGGCCTCGACCCAGCACAGGGAGCGCTCGGGATCGTCCATGACCTCGTCGACGACTTCCTCGCCACGGTTGGCGGGCAGGCAGTGCATGAACATGCTGTTCGGACCGGCAACGTTCATCATATCCCAGGTCACCTGGTACTTCGGATAGAACACATCCATGTAGCTGGAGCTGGAGACTTCACTGTCGTAGAGGCCGTACCACACATCGGTGTACACGAAGTCGGCGCCCTCGATGCAGGAAATGTCGTCGGAAATGGTGATGGTGCCGCCGGAGACCTTGCAGTTCTCCTCGCCGATAGCCATGAGATGCTTGCCGAACTCGGCGCGCTCCTCATCGGTGCCAATATGCAGGCAGCCGTCGGGAATCTGATGCCCCTTCGGTCCGAACTGCACGAAATCCATGCCCATCTTCGTGCAGATGAACATGAGCGACGCGCAGGTCTGGGTGGCATCGCCGATCCAGGCAAACTTGCAGTCCTCGATCTTCTTGCCCTCGGGGAGGTTCTCGATCATGGTCATGAGGTCGCCGAGCTCCTGGGTGGGATGGTTGTACTCGCTCATGCCGTTGATGACGGGGGCCGCGGAGTACTTCGCCAAGCTCACTACATCCTTATGACGATCGACGCGGGCCATGAGGATGTCGACGAGGCTTCCCATAACGCGGCCGGAGTCCTCGATGGACTCATGGCCACCCAGCTGGATGGAGCCGGGGCCGAAGAACTCGGCGTGACCGCCGAGGTCGGTCATGGCCGTCTCGAAGGAGATGCGGGTACGGGTGGACACCTGCTGGAAAATCATGCCGAGGGTCTTGTCCTTCAGCAGGTGCGGGTACTCGCCGCCCTCCTTGATGAGCCCCTTCATGGCGATGGCCAGATCTACCATGCCGAGCAGCTCTTCTTTTGTGAAGTCGTTGGTGTCGATGTAATCTTTGACCATTGAAATCTCCTTCAAAATTCGTTGGCCGGACCGCCCCTTGCGGACCGCGCTCCCATGAAGCGCCCCGAAATGAGCGAGACGCTCCCTTGCGCCACACAGCATGGGGCGCACCCGTAGTTTTGAGAAGAAATAACCAGGATTATTTTCAGATTACATTAGCTCACCGCACACCTTACCCTGGCTAATCCTAGCTAATCCTAACTAATCCTAACTAGTCCTAACGCCTAGACGGATTGATATTGAACTGGTTTCTTCGCCCTGTGCGCCGCTGTCAACACCTTGCGCCTCCGTTCTAAGGAACCGACGCGCCCGACACCCAAGAATACGTAGACGAGCTGCTCCCGTAGGGGGCGGCCGCATAGCCGCACCGACCCCCAGCCTCTCAGAGCCCGGCCCTCTTGCGGCCGCTCAGTTCCTTTCTAAGTTTTTGCGCAAGCTCGTCTCGGCTACTCACACCAAGCTTGGCGTAAATATTCGATATGTGGGTTTTCACCGTGTTGACGGAAATGCATTCTTGCTCAGCAATCTCCTTGTTCGATGCGCCCTTTTCAAGGAGCGACAACAGTACTTCCTCGCGCTTGGTCAGCCCGTATTCGCGAGCGATCCAGGGCACAAGGGATTCCGCCAACCGCACATTACGTATCCGCCGATGATGTGCAAGAAAGACATATGCAGCCACGGTGAAGCAAAGCGCCATAATCTCAACGGGGACCCTACGAGGAGAGGCAGAGCGCGCGCCGCCCTCCTGTCCAAAGGCCAAATACGTTGCCGCTTCCGCCAAGGCATATATGAGCACAAGTAAGAGCGAGAGAACCCATCGCCATTGGCTCATGTGTCGAAACTCTGCCGCCAAACAGCAGATGCCGTACCCTATTACCCAGATCGCCAACAACCTGGTAAAGAGAAACTCGCGCCATAGTGCAACCGATTCGACTGACGAAGCGCCACTTGCCAAAGCCACCATCATGCAAACTGCCCAAAAAAATCCCTCTACGAGAGAGAAGCTGCGCGAGAGCAAGCTGCCGAGAACGAGCCGATACAAGAGGATTACCACCATGTTGAATGCAACACGGAACATAGGATAGGCGTTTCGTGCGCCCTCGAATTGCATCGCGAATTCCGGAACGAACTCATACATGAATACAGTATTAATATCTATCGTATACGCAAGGAAGGTGAGCGCGACGAAGAGATAGCCCCGCCTGCGCTCGACATAATGCAGAGTCCCATAGGCAGCACTGACAAACGCATAGGCGATGCAACTTGCCACATTGTAGAGAAAAGCGAGGGACACGACTCCTCCTTCATCAAGCGGCAACATTATAGAAGATTTAGCACCCAAAGCTAAAACTACCCCAACGTCCGATTTGTCTCTCTGCATTTTCGCTGTTCAGGGACAGGGGGATAGAAAATCATCCTCCGATTAATCTCAAATCCCTCTCTGTTTTTCTTAACAAAGGACCCCCTGACTCTTAAGGTTGAATTACTGCAGCGCAAAAAAGAGACAGCGCTGCAACCAAATTAAGGAGGGTCTTATGAGCACATCCCATCAGAAGCAACCTCTCAGCCGCCGTCGTTTCGTCATTGGATCGAGCGCCCTAGCGGCTGCCGCGTTCTCGGGCGGACTCTGGGGATGCGCATCCGGGGAGCAGCCTGGATCAAATGCCACGCCCGGTTCCGCCGATCAAAACATTGCCGATATCGTGCTCCGCAACGGCCATGTGCAGACCATGGTGTCAGAAAGCGATGTTGCATCAGCCGTCGCTATCGCGGGCAACAAGATCGTGTACGTGGGCGACGATTCGGGCATCGATGCTTTCGTAGGAGACAAGACTCAAGTCATCGACCTCGATGGCAAGTTCGTCTCCCCCGGCTTCATTGACGGCCACATCCACGCCCCCGCCAACTGGTTCAACGCCCTCTTCCAGATCGACCTGACGGGGCTTACCACCAACGAGGAATACCTCAAGGCAATCCGCGCCTTCGTGGAGGCCCATCCCGACGAGGAGGGCTACATCGGAGCGCCTTTCATGCTCAATGCCTACCAGCTTCCCGACGGCTCGAATCCCGGGCCCTCGAAAGAAGATCTAGATGCCATCTGCCCCGATAAGCCCATTCTCATCCACGACGTCTCCTACCACGCCGCTTGGGTCAATTCCAAGGCCCTCGAAATGGCTGGCGTAACTGCCGACACCCCCGACCCAGAAGGCGGCCTGTTCTATCGCAATGAGAAGGGAGAGCCTTCGGGGTGCGTCTCCGATGCCGCCAAGGGAATTGTGTTCGCCATCATGCCCAACACCATGACCAACGATAAGCTGAAAAAGGCCATGCGCAAATTCATGAAGGAAGCAAACTCCTATGGCATAACCGGCATTACAAATATCACCCAAGGCGGTCTTGATGTTATCGACATGTATCACGAGTTGGAGGACGAGGGCAATTTGACCCTGCGCATGAACGTCGTCCCCACTATGAAAGAAGGCCGCACCTATGACGAGGTGCTTTCCGCCATCAAGTCCTACAACGACTCCGCCACAGACATGATTTCTTCGAATACCGTGAAGATTTTCTACGACGGAGTGACCGAAAGAGGCACCGCCGTCTTCCTGGAACCCTACCAGGAATCAACGGGACTCGGTGATCATTGGTGCGGCGAACCCATCTGGTCTCAGGAAGACTTTACCCGTCTTGTACACGACTTTGATGCAGAAGGCGTTCAGGTGCACGTGCACGCCATGGGCGACGGCGCCGTTCACGGCACCCTTGATGCCTTCGAGGAGGCTCGGGCGACCAATGGGAAGCGCGACGCGCGGCACACGATCACCCACGTATGCGCCATTACCGATGAGGATATCCAGCGCATGGCCGATTTGGATGTAGTGGCGAATCTCCAATTCCTGATGATGTACCACGATGATCTCATGGACCTGGAGCGCGCCTATATCGGCGACGAGCGTGCCATGGCGTTGTACCCAACAAAGCACTTGGCCGAGGCAGGCATCTGCATCAGCGGCTCCTCAGACGCCCCCGTCATTCCATTTGCCCCGCTCGATGCGATCGAGGTTGGCGTTACCCGCAACTCGCCCTATCCCGAGGAAGAGGACACCGACATGACCCGCTGGCCCGAACAGGGGCTCACTGCCTACCAGCTGCTCGAGGCCTACACCAAGAACGACGCCTACCAGAACTTCATGGACGATATTATCGGCACCGTTGAAGTAGGCAAGTTCGCCGATCTCGTCGTGCTGGACACCAACATTCTCGAAGCCGATGCCAAGGCCATCTCTGACACGCGCGTGATCTACACCATCTCCGACGGCCGCATCGTCTACAAGGGATAGAACCACGCCAGAAGGTGCCAGCAATACAGAACGGCTCACAAACCCTCGAACACAAGCCCCCGCGGCTCTGCGGTCATTAGTCCCGCAGAGCCGCGGGGGCCAATCTATGCGACTTCGCAGTCCTTACCGGCACTGCGGCAATACGCAAACACGCAGTATCCCGAAAGGGCTTCTCGCTCTCCAATTTGTTTTAGCGCACTTTACGACCGGCGAGAAAATCAGGTACTACCGTAAGCTTCGCGGGCTCTATCAGGGAGAGCTGGGCGAGAAAATCGGCGTCTCCAAGGGCGCGATCCGTCACTATGAGACGGATTTCAGGACTCCCAAGCAGCCTCAGGTGGAAGCCATCGCCGAAGCTCTCGACAACTCTCCGCTTGCCTGTTGGACTTCAGGGCAGAGAACGCCCGAGACCTCCTGGGCCTCCTTCTGCAGCTGGAGGACGAGTTCGGCATCGTGCCTGTCGAGAATGGATCAGGCCTTTCAATCGATGTATCTGCCGAGAAGGCGCCCGCCGCTGCCCGGCCTCCCTCAGGGTCTCAACGTACATAAGGTCGACGGCCAGCCCCCTCAGCTCGATCGCCGCCCTCAGCCTCGGCCTGCTAGTCGTGTGCCTGTTCACCTAGGAGAAATCATGCCAAAGGCAGCGCTGGACCATGGTTTGCGGCCAGGTCTCGCGCACGGCCTTGGCGAACCCGCCGTCGGGGGCGAGCGTGGGCCAGACCTCCCGGAACTCGGCCGTCCTGCTCCTGAAGGCCCGCCCGCCGCAGCAGGGGCAATAGACGGCCTTCATGGACACCTCTTCCGAAAGGGTTTTTGACGGTTCCGGAAAAAGGTTATCTACCTGCGGGAACGATAGGCAACCGGACACACATTCTGTCCGAGCGGTTAAAAGCGGGCACGGAATTTATACGGCTGAAAAAGGGGCATCGACCTGTGCCGATGCCCCCAACGTGGACACACATTTTGTCCTATAAGCCTTAGCCAACAGATTGCCTGCACAAAAAACATGGCCACCCGCAAAGGGTGGCCATGTAGATTCTATCTGCAAGAAATCTTTTGCGTGCGTGGTGTGCTTTCGCGCATTCAGTCATGCGCACCTTCGCGCTTTCACACTCTAGCACGTTCATGCGTTCATGCGTTCACGCTTTCCGCATTCTCGCGTTCGCGCTTTCGTACTGGTCTATTCGCCTGTACGAATTACCACGTGCGGGAATTCATCTGGCGGAACTGAGCAACGGTTGGAGCGTGCGAATTCATGCCGCCGTCAACGTTGATGATCTGTCCCGTGGTGTAGGTACTTTCATCGGAGCCAAAATACACGGCTGCATGAGCAATGTCTTCTGGGCAACCGTAGCGGTTAACCATGATGCTACCCAAGAAGATATCTTTGAGCATCTGAGGAACCTTCGCCTCGTTTTCTGGCGTGACAATCAAGCCTGGACGGATGCAATTGCAGCGGATGTTGTCTTTGCCGTATTGCAAGGCAACGTATTGCGTGAAGATGTCTACGCCCGCCTTGGCGCATGCATAAGCGGTAGAACCTAAGTCGCCTGCACATGATGCCATAGAGCCAATGTTGACGATTGCGCCGCCACCAATTTCTTTCATGTAGGGGATAGCGCACTTCGTTGCATAGAAGGTGCCACGCAGGTCGCTTTCCAAAATAGCGTCCCACATTTCAAGGGTGAGCTCGTCAACACGACCGTCCTTGAGGGCAACGTTTGCTGCATTGTTTACCAAAATATCGAGCTTGCCGTATTGCTCTACAGTGTCTGCAATAAGCGCTTCGATGCTTGCTGGTTCGGTAATGTCGAAATAGTGGAAGCTTGCCTTGCCGCCTGCTTCAACAATTTGATCAACTACAACTTGGCCTTTTTCGGCACGACGACCACTAATAACAACCGTTGCGCCCTCGGCTGCGTATACCTTTGCGATACCGATGCCAATGCCGCTGGTGGAACCCGTTACGATAGCAACTTTGCCTTCGAGTCTACCCATTGTGTCCCCTTTCTCGTTCAAATAATCGATAAGGTATTTGTATTCCTTTTTTGCGTGTTTGTGAATATTTGCATAGAAAAAGCGGATGGCAGGCGTGGGGATTTCGGCAGGAAGGGAAGGGGCCGGCCGCGTAGCGTGCACTGCCGTATTCTTTTCTGCAGGAAAATATGTTGAGCTGCTCGTTTTTCTGTTTGAATAGTAGACAGATTTAGCATGGTCAGAGGCTGCAGGCAAACAATTTACTCCCTCAACAAAACGCTTGCTCTCTGACATGCCATGCTCGGCGCACAAAGTTGGGGCCTTCCCAGACGGGAAGGCCCCTTTGCTGATTATCTTAGCGCTTCATTTCAATGGAGCTACACCAATGGTATCCGTGCTTATTTATAGCTGTTGCGCTTTCTGAACGTGAAGAGCGCCCCAGCACCGGCAGCGATCGCCACGCCGCAGATGCCCATTGCATAGAGGGCGGCACTATCGCCGGTGTGAGGGAGATTGGATGCAGACTTATCGGAGTCGACCCCGACGATGGTCAGCTTGGCATCGTCGATGTTCACGGTGAACTGGTCGGTCACATCGTTGCCGTCGGAATCGATGACGACGGCTTGGCCGGAAACCTTGACAGGGTACTCGCCCGCATCGGTGCCCGTTGAAGAAGCCTCAACGCCGGAAACGTAGAAGGTCTGACCATTGATCTGGAACTCCAGGGTCTCGAAACCGGATACGGACTTCTCGGTGCCGTCGTAGGTCACGGACTTGGAATTGGGAGTGAGGGTGATCTGGTACTTCTCGCTACGGTCGGCAACGGTCAGGGTTCCGTACGTCTTGTTGATCTGATAGTTGTCCAGATTGGTTCCCTCGTTGGGGATGCATTCGAATGCATTCTCGGAGGAGCCGACGATCTTCTGCGAGCCGGTGAAAGAATAGGTGGCACCTTGGCCATCGACCCAACCAGTATCCCGGGCAGCCTCCCCAACGGTGACCTTGTGATTGGTCAGGGGCTTGCCGTCGTACTCCTTCGAACCACTCGCGGAGGTCAGGGTGACCGGACGCTTTTCGACCCTCAAGACACCATACCTCGTGATAATAAGATCATAGTGTTTCTTGAAGTATTCCTCACTACCTGAAGGCAACACTACTTCAAACGTATTTTCCGATTCGCCAGCATCTGTCCGAGAGGCCTGATTGTATTGAACTCTGTCTTCGTCAATAGGAGCCCAACCGTCCCCATCGACACTAATTCCTCCGGTAAGAGGCCTGCCGTCATAGGTCTTAAAGGCGCTTCCGGAAGACAAATTTACGGTACGCTTTCCAATATTGATTACGAATTGTTCTGGATCCTTATTACCTCCCGAAACCTTCAAAATCACGCTGCCGACTTCAATTCCCGTTACAGAAACGGTCTTGCGATCAGGATAAAGACCATCAAGATACGAGATTTCGATTTTTCCACCGTCCTTAGAGGACCAATCCCAATTATATTCAGACCTTGATGTTCCATTGGTATATTGCGCAGTCATGTAGTACTTAATATGATTTGGGCCACTGATTGCAGGGGCATCAGCGAAAGCTGCGACGGGCAGAAAAGATGCTACCAGCACTGCCGCCAGCATCACCCTCGCAAATCTTTTCGCAAGCGATTGGGAGAGAACTGCAGTTTCGACCTCTCCCCATTTGGAGAATTTGGAATCCATGAAGCTCATGTCTGCTCCAATCGCATCGAATTGAACCAACGTAAAACGCAACACGACGTACAGTGTGTTGCTGCGTTTTTTCGATTTGGTAAAGAATAACCGAATCTTTGTTGGCTATGCGTCGTTTGAATGTAATTACCTCTCTAATAAATCATATTTGTTACTTTTCTGCACCACCAAACCAGATTCTGCCTCCTTCGAATTAGGCACCCACCCCATCAAGACCGCGAAGCATCCCCGTCCAGAGCAAGCCCGAGCCGAGCAAGGGACATGCTCGAAAATAATTCTCTGTTAACATGAAATGCAATGTTGCAATAGGGAACGCACGCTTGAATTGGAGGATACGATGAAGATACAGGTTAAAGAGACCTTGGCCAGGCGCCGGACGGTTTTCGTCCTCACGCTCGCAGCCATCGTCGGCGTTTGCGCTTTCACCTTCTCCGGCACCCAGAATTACGCCTGGGCTGAAGGCGAGGGACCCATTGCCACTTGGAATGAAGTCAAAGCGCCGGGATATGGCGTCGTTAAAGCAAATGAAAAGAACCTTTCGCTTGAAATAAAAATAGATAGCTCGAACGATCACCTGGAGGCCCATTTCACGAATAACGACGGAGATACAATTCACCCATCTGTCCTTGAGTTGACAACGGAAGATGGATCAGTATTAACCGCCCGTTTTGATACACCTATTTCTCTTGGCGAAAACGCAGCATCTTCCATTGAAGGCTCGAAACCCACTACCCGATTCACTAAAGCAGAGCTTTACGAAACCGTCACCGTGACCTTCGATATGAAAGGCCACGGAACCAAGATTGACCCCATTACGGTCAAGAAGGGGACGTCCGTCACCCTGCCCGAGCCCACCGACCCAGATTATGACTTTGGCGGCTGGTTCACCGATGAGAGCCTCACCACCTCGTTCAACGGCACCGCCGCTACGAACATGACCGTCTACGCCAAATGGACCGAAAAGGAAAAGGTCACCGTTTCCTTCGAATCCGAATTCGGGACCGCACCTGAAGCCGTGACCGTGAACAAGGGCCAAGTCGTCGAACTCCCCAATCTAGGCACTGACGGCGACTACACATTCGTTGGCTGGATCATGAAGGGCTCCGAAGGCACCGATCCCTTTATCGGCGAATACACCGCTAAAGAAAACATCACCTTCACGGCTGTCTGGGAAGCTCCCTCCACTCCCATCATCGAAATGGTCGATGTCACCTTCGACATGAACGGCCACGGCGACAGTGTGACCAAGCAGACCGAGAAGGGCAAGCCCATCACCCTTATCGATAATCCCACCGCCGAAGGCTACACCTTCAAGGGCTGGACCTACGACAAGGAAGGCAAGCAGGCCTTCGACGCCAAGAAGAACGCAGACCAGGACACCACCCTGTACGCCCAGTGGAAGAAGAATGCCGACTCCGCTCCCACCAGCTCAACAATCCCCCGGACCGGTGACAACCAGATGGCACTCCTGGCATCCCTCTGCTTCAGTGCAGCAGCCCTGATCGCAGTCGGCATCGCGTTAACCTCGTATCGCAAATGCAAGCACGCATAAAGCATACGTGACGTTACCGTTCTAATTCTCGATCTAAACAGAGGGGAGTCCCGCGGGACTCCCCTTCCCATTCGCGTACCTAATTACGCTGTTCCTACTAAAATTGGGAATTCTATTCCCAATTTTCTCCTATTCCCACTCGACAAATTCAAGTATATGAATATTGCGCAAGACGTTACATTACCTTCTGAAACATATGGCGCACCTTGTCCAGGCGGTTGTTTGGACGGCGGGGCTGGATGACCGGCTGGCCGACAGCGGCCTGATACCCTTTTAGCTCTGTAAGGCATACGCTCTGCCCGTTGGTGTAAAAGGCCAGATCAGTACGGTATGCCTGTATACAGCGGGCGGGAATCTCGCCAGTAAAGACAACTTCATCCTTTTTTACCTGGGCCGTTTCGATGGTGGCACAGTATTTCGGTGCATCATGATAAGCCCTGGAAAGGTATTCCTGGGGCGCATAGAGGGTGAAGGAGAGATAAGGTTCCAGCAGCTGCGTCCCCGATTCCTTCAATGCCTGTTCCAATACAATCGGGGCCAATGAGCGGAAGTCCGCCGGCGTGCTGACTGGACTGTAATAAAGCCCGTATTCAAAGCAAATCTTACAGTCCGTTACGTTCCAGCCGAACAAGCCCTGCTCCAGCCCGTAACGGATACCATCCCTGACAGCGTTTTGAAAACTCTGGTTCAAGTATCCCAGCGAAACCCGGCTCTCGTATTGTACGCCGGAGCCAAGCGGGAGTGGTGTAACAGACAGTCCGATAGATGCCCAAAACGGGTTGGGCGGCACCTCGATATGGATGGTGTGGCTGGCTGCTTTGAGCGGCCGCTCCATATAAATGAGGGTGGGTTCCTTTACCACTGTTTCAATCTTGTATTTTTCCGACAGCAAAGCGGAAACGACCTCCAACTGCACCCGGCCCAAAAAAGAAAGAATGATCTCATGGGTGATGGAATCCACTTCGCAGCGCAAAAGCGGGTCAGTATCCGCAAGTTGCGTAAGAGCGTCCAGCAGCCGTTCTCTTTGCGCTGCCGTTTTCGGCGCAATCGTCGTCCGCAGCATGGGGAGGGGGGCCTCGCGCCACCTTTTACGAGGGAGCCGGGTTTGATCCCCTAATACATCGTTTAACCTCACGCTGTCGCTGGGAAGGATAACAATTTCGCCCGGATAAGCGGTGTCTGTCCGAACAATTTCCCCTTTGGATGGAATACGCATCTCTGTGATTTTCAGCTTTTCTCTCCCGGCCAGGGCCACCGTATCCCGCAGGCGCAGCGTTCCGCTGTATAGCCGCAGATAGATGAGCCGCTGGCCACAATCTGTATACTCCACCTTGAAAACGCTGCCGCATAGGGCGGCGCTCCCCTGTTCCCCAATCGGTTGGAACAGCCCTGTCACCGCATCCATCAACGGTTGAATGCCAAGGCCCTTTTTGGCGCTGCCATGATAGACCGGGAACAGGGAGGCGTCTTGAACCCGCCGCTGTTCCTCCCGCGCAAGTTCTTCCCGGCTGATTGGTTCTCCTGCGATATACTTTTCCAATAATTTATCGTTATTTTCGATGACCGCATCCCATGCTTCTATGCCGGTATTTTCCTCCAGGACTATTTCCGGGGACAGCGACACCGTCTGCTTGATGATAATATCGGCGGAGAGCTTATCCCGAACAGACTGATACACGCCCTGCAAATCAACGCCAACCTGGTCGATCTTGTTGATAAAGATAACGGTGGGAATGTTCATTTTCCGCAGGGCATGGAACAGAATACGGGTCTGGGCCTGCACGCCATCTTTAGCGGAGATCACCAAGATGGCCCCATCTAAAACAGCCAAAGAGCGGTACACCTCCGCCAAAAAATCCATGTGGCCGGGCGTATCCACAATGTTGACTTTACATCTGTGCCACTGGAAGGAAGTGACTGCCGCTTGAATGGTAATCCCACGCTGCCGCTCCAAAAGCATGGTGTCCGTCCTCGTTGTCCCTTTTTCGACGCTCCCCGGTTCTGAAATGGCTCCGCTGGCATATAGCAGGCTCTCCGTCAAGGTTGTCTTTCCAGCGTCTACATGGGCAAGAATCCCAATATTGATAATGTTCATGTCTATCCTCCGTACAAGGCCCAAATGGGCGCAAAAATCCCCAGCGGCTAATACTTTTACCGCTGGGGATCATGACTTCGGACACACAGAAGTATACACGGCTTACATAAGCCGCTGTCCGTCACGATATTTACTAAAAAGGCAAAAGTATTCTTAAATTGGGTGCAAAAACCAAGCCCCTGCAAGGGGCAATCATTTTTGTGCCCATTATCAAATTTTATTTAAGAATACCTTGCCGCATATTTGGTAGACTCCTCAAATCAGGTTAATAGCAGTATATCATAGTACGCTCTAAAAAACAAGAAATTATTTTACCCGATTCCCCAAATAAATCAGGAGGGCATTCACTGGAACACCCTCCGGTTTTGGTGATTATCGTGCGCCTAATCTTAGGATATGGAGGATTTACCCGCAAACCACCCGCTATACAGGAGTGAGCAAAGTAAATCCGGTTTTGGTATCTGCTATCAATTTGCTATCAAATGCCCCGTTTCCGCTTCAAAAACCCAGTGTTTTCAAGGCTTTGCGGGTTTTGTCAGTTATTCCCACTCTATGAATCGAAAGTGCGGGCATTTCCATGTCGTCTCGTATTTTATACGGAAAACGAACGTGGCGATACACGGCGATACTCAACGGCACAAAAGTGAGACAAAACTGCTCTGATAATAGAAACTCAAATGAAACTCAAGGGTGTTGAGTTTCATTTTTGTCCCAGTAGCAAAAAGGGCAGGGTAGAGCGGCCAAATCCTCCCCTTTTCAGGTGATCTGAAGCGGCATCACATGCAAGCCACCAGCGACAATTGCAAACCTATAGTTAAAAACTCTCTCCAGTTTGCTCCAGTTTGTCGCAGTTTGTTCTAGTTCGCCCAATTTATACCCAGTCTCAAAAATTGCCGAAAATCCATGGGGTCAAATTTGAGTCACGGATATCCATACAATTTTGGTCATTCTCTGGGGTCACGCTGGGTCACGGCCTAACCGGATATCCAATCGGAAAGGACGGCTGCCGTCTCGCGATTGGCGGAGTAGTGCATCCAGCGGCCGTCCTTGCGGCAGCTGACCAGCCCGGCGGCGCAGAGTTGCTTCACATGGTGGGAAAGGGTGGGCTGGGTGATGTCCATCTGCTCAAGAATCTTGCACGCGCAGATATCGTCCTTGTCCTTGATGGCCTGGTAGATGCGCAGGCGCGTGGGGTCGCCCAGCGCCTTGAACGCCGCCGCGAGGCTCTCGTTGTCCATGGTTTCCTCCTGTCTGTCTGGCAGCTTCAGTATATCACGCAAATTCATATATTGACATATATCTATGTGACTCCTATATTGTCGTCTTAACATAGATATATATCGATACATCAATATGAAAGGAGTCCCAATGGAGTCCATCGGAACGTTCATCTTGGACCAGGTGCTGAAGATGCAGTGGCTGAGCGAACTGATCGCCGCCTTGCTGGGCGCGCTAGGCATTGACGCAGCGGGCCAGTGGGGCGGCACGCTCCACTTCTTCATCTATGACACGGTGAAGATCGTCACCCTGCTGTGCGTGCTCGTCTTCGCCATCAGCTACATCCAGAGCCACTTCCCGCCCGAGCGCAGCCGCAAGATCATGGGCCGCTTCAAGGGCATCTGGGGAAATGTGGTGGGAGCACTGCTGGGAACGGTGACGCCGTTCTGCAGCTGCAGCTCGATCCCGCTGTTCATCGGGTTCACCCGCGCGGGCCTGCCCCTGGGCGTCACCTTCAGCTTCCTCATCAGCTCGCCCATGGTGGACCTGGGCAGCCTGGTGCTGATCATGAGCATCTTCGGCCCGGGCGTTGCCGTTGCCTACACGGTGGTTGGCCTGCTCATCGCCATCGCCGGCGGCACCATCATCCAGCGCATGGGCATGGAGGAGCACCTGGCCGACTTCGTCCGCGGCGACGCGCCGGCGGACGCCGAGCTCCTGTCCATGACCGTGGCCGAGCGCCTGGCCTATGCCCGCAAGGAGACCTGGGGCACGTTCAAGAAGGTGTTCCCGTACATCCTGCTGGGCGTGGGAATCGGCGCCTTCATCCACAACTGGATCCCCGCCGAGTGGATCGAGCTGGTCCTGGGCGACGGCAACCCCTTCGCCGTGGTGCTGGCCACCCTCGTCGGCGCGCCTATCTACGCCGACACATTCGGCGCCATCCCCATCGCCGAGGCCCTGTACTACAAGGGCACGGGCCTGGGCACGGTGCTGGCCTTCATGATGAGCGTCACCACGCTGTCCATCCCCAGCCTGACCATGCTCTCCCGCGTCATCAAGCCGAAGCTAATGGTGACGTTCCTGGGGCTGTGCATCGTCGGCATGTGCATAAGCGGCTACGTGTTCAACTTCCTGCAGCCGCTGTTCTAACCGGTTAGGAGCCCGCACGGTGCGGGCGCGTCGAAAGGAGAAATTGTCATGGGATTGTTCGGATTCGGAAAGAAGAAGGAAGAGAAGGCCGCCGTTCCCTGCGCGTGCAATGATGGCGCTCCGCAGATGAAGGCAGAGCCCTGCGGCTGCGGAGGCGCCCGCCAGGTGAAGGTGCTGGGGGCCGGCTGCTGCCACGAGCTGTACGAGAACGCCCAAGCGGCCATCGCCGAGCTGGGGCTCGAGGCGGAGCTTGAGTACGTCACCGACATGGACCGCATCATGGGCTACGGCGCCATGAGCCTGCCTGCGCTGGTCGTTGACGGCAAGGTCGTGTCCGCTGGCATGGTACTCACCCCGGCGGAAGTCGCAGCGTACTTGAGGTAGGAGGAACCATGGAGATCAGATCGACCCGAGGCAACGCGATACTTTTCTGGAAGGTCGCAGACGGCGATACCGTGGAGGCCGGGCAAGTAGTTGCTTCCCTCGAGCAGGGCAAGGGCACGATGGAGGTCGTGGCACCGTGCGCTGGAAAGATTGGCATTGCCTGCAAGGGCGGCATGGTGTCCGAGGGCCAGCTCCTGGCGACGGTGGGCTGATGCTGAACGTCGTGAAGAGCCCCTACCGCACCGCTTACGAGAACCTCGCCTTCGAGCAGGAGCTTCTTCGCACGGGCACGCCCTTCCTTTTCACCCACCGGGACGCCCCCTGCGTCTCAGTGGGCTTCAACCAAGACATTGAAGCGGAAGTCGACGCCGCACTTGCCAAGGAGCTGGGTGTCGACATCGTCCGGAGGCAAAGCGGCGGCGGGGCGGTCTACCGCGACGAGGGGTGCGTGGCATTCTCGATGGCGGTGCCGCGTGATTTCCTTCCGCGCGCCATGGAGGTTCCCGAGCGGGCCCTGATGGCCCTGGGCGTGCCGGCCGTCCGAAACGACCGCAACGACGTCTACGTCGCCGGTCGCAAGGTATGCGGATGCGCATGGCAAGACGCTGGCGACCTGGTCGTGTTCCACGGCAGCGTGTTGTTCGATGTTGACCTGGACGCGATGGATCGCCTGCTTGCCCCCGGCAAGAGGAAGTACTGCGGCACCGCCATGAGGTCTGTTTTCGCCCGCGTGAGGAACATCAAGGATTTGGTTCCGCAGATGACAGCTGACGAGTTCCAGGGAGCACTCGAGAGAGCGCTCCTCGCCTCCGTTTCCTTGGGTGCGATGTGATTTCCGCCGGTCTCTTTCACGTGCGCCTCCGTCAGCTCCCTGACCGTGAGAAGCCTAGGGGGTGCGATCGTAATAAGAAAACCCCAGTTAAACTGGGGTTTTCTTATTGCACAAAGCCTATACGGGCTACTTTCACTCTATAGTTGAAAACTTTCTCCAGTTTGTCCCAGTTTGTCGCAGTTTGTTCTAGTGAATCCTATTTACACCCAGTCTCAAAAATCGACGTTTGGGCATGCGGTCAAATTTAGGTCACGGTTTTTCGGAGTGCCCGAGGCTTTTTCGTGGGTCACGTGAGGTCGCGAATAGCACCTAGTTCTTGGGTCCAGTCTTATGTTCGTTTAAGCAGACTTCAGGCGACATTGCACCGTGCGGCTACACATTTGATAGAATCTCCCCAGTCAATCATCGGAGGACAATTAGCGCAAGTGGCTTACATATGATGTCACCAACCTGCACGTTTGCAAAATGATTTGGACATTGTTCGTTTGGAATAATCGCAAGTGGCTTGGTGCTAATCGGTTATGAGTTTCAAATGTCCCCATTGGGACAATTTGTCCCGGTCGAGCTAATCCAGCAATTTCCTTGAATCTTGCAGTTTCTCGAGAGCCTTTTCGCAACGCTCCATGCACTTCAAGCTTTTCTTCATTTGGGAGATAAGCTTTTTGTCTTGACCGTTTTCCTTATTCGACAGCTTCTCGATTTCGGCGCGTAGCTCCTCTGCGCAGTTCTGCATTCCTTGTTGCGCTAGAGAGGCGATGTCGTAGCGTCCGTATTTCTTGACGGCGATTTCAGAGCAGAACGCTAGAAGCTTGGAACATTCGCTTTGCACGAAAGACTCGGACGATTGCACGGCAACGCTCGCCGCCGTGGTTACACCTGATCCCGCGAGGCCAAGCAACGCGCCTCCGCCTGTTAGAATCGCAGTTCCGCCAGCCATGCCCATGCCGCCAACTGCAAGCGAGCCTCCTCCGACGAAAGCCAGGCTGGCGCTAGTCAATGCTGCACCTGAGAGCCCGACAACCGCATCGCCCGCGATGAGCACTGCAATTTCAGGAGCGAAGAATAATGCGCCTCCTGCAGTCGCCGCGGTGACCGCAAGCGTCGCTACCGCTGCAGCAACCACCCTTTTTCGATTGCCGGTTATCGTTCCGATCGCATGCGTGTATGCCTTTTGAATTGCCTTCACATCGGTGCTGTCAATGTAGTTCTGCCCCTTGCAGAAAACGTCGCCAAGGTAGTCGGTCTTGACCTTGAGTTTCTTATAAGGCTTGTTCTCTTCGAGACCTAGCTGGTAGTAAGGCGTAAATCTAGATAGCTCGAGAACCAGCAGGTCAATCCAGGAGCGGTCTTCGACATCGTTGGAGATCTCTTCCATTAAATCGAATGCTTGCCTGCCGCTGCGGATGAAGAATTCATCTCTGGCCACATCCAGGGATTCGCAGACGGTGGCCTCCCATTCGTCCTTCCATCTTGTTTTCACTAGCGCCAGATCCGCCTTCTTCGTGCTCAGGATGTCAAAGGCCACCATCATCGACTGGAAGGAGTACAGGAGCCTGGTTTGGTCAGAGTTGAGCGTCAAGAATCGATATTTCGCGGAAAGCCTCTGAAGCTCCTGTTCCCTTAGTTGCTTCTGCCTCTCATGTTCGGCCATCGCTTTCTTGTACACAGTTGCGACGTCTTCCTTGATGTATTTGGCGTCAAAGAAGCAAGCGACGGCGAACCTTCCGATGCCGGGATAGTTGATGTTCAAGAAGAACGCTTTGGCGAATGCGGCCTTGTTTCCCTTAGAAGCTATCCCTGCCTTAATAGCGCTGCCAGCGGAATTGACTGCTAGGAACGTGCCGCTGGAAACGGTGCACATCCTCGTAAGGGCCCTGTTGTTGATCGGCAGAAAGCCCTTCGGATCCAATCGGTCGAGCTCCGCAAACGAAGCTATGCGCTTCGTTTTTATCTCCGAAGCAAGTCTCGAGACGGTGTAGAAAACGCGGACGACGACTTCGTTTGCAAGAACGAAAAGGGACTGCTCCAGCAATTGCGTGGCCAAGCCCATCTCCGTCCTGAAGTCGAAGCGGACAGGCTTTCCTTCCGAATCCTTGAAGTAGGTGCCATTGAACAGCTTGGAGACCCATTTCGAGAACGAGATCTCGCTTTCCTTGTAGTTGACCTTAACGTTCTTGAACAGCGGCGTGGAAGAAAGCTCTTTTAGCATGGACAGAATGGGCCCCGGGATGCCGGTTCCCTTGCCGGCCTTTTGGTTCGACCCGTCTATGTCGCTGACAAGGTGGAACAGCCAATTGAACGTACCGATGGCGATCTTCTCGGGGACGTTCTTCCCTACAAGGGCGTTTTCGGGGAACAACAGCTTGATGAAGTTGCCGTCCGTGTCGGTGCCGTAGCCCGTGCCCGTAAATTGGCCGAGGATGGAGAAGAAGAGGCCGAGAACGGTAGGATGGTGTGAGAAATCTCGAAGGTGGTGCTGAAGCCCTCCTCCGAACTCAGGGGTAAGCTTGTCCTGAGGAATTGGGAATTTGTCTTCCAAGAACTTGATTGCCTTGGCCAGGACTTCGGTGCTGCATCTGCCGTCCTTGTCGAATATGGCCTTATCGTTTGGAAGGTCGCAGCCGAAGGCCCTCGCTGCGTCTATGACAATCTTGTCGGCTTCCTTACCACCGATCTTCGCTGCCTCTTCGATAGATAGAGGCTTGCCGAGAAACACGCTGAGCAGCCCGGTCAACAAGCCGCTTCCTGCGGCGATCCCATAGTCCAGCCTACTCGCCTTGTCTACCGCGTCGTCGAATTCGAATTCCAGGGCTTCGAAGGAATCGAGAATCGAAAGTTCATTGGAGGCTGGGCTTATGTCGAGTGTGCCGGCACTCGATACCGGGATGATTTCAAAATTGCTCATGTGCGGTCTTTCTCTTAGCGATGCGCTTTACACATCTCATCAATTATCCCACCTTTAATAACCGCCTTAGGAACATTCAGCTATATGGAGGAACTCTGGGACAATTTGTCCCAGCTGATCTCCTTAGAATCCCTCCCACTGCTGCTTGGTTGCTAAACGGAATCTTACAGATGACATTCTAAATTTACGTTTGCAAGCACCATGTCCATTAGGACCGTTGTGTTAGACCGCTTTGGATAAGTGTCCTATGCACAGTACACGCAGCAGGACCCCCAATTGCGACAATTCCATCATCAGGAAAGATGGAGGTTGCAATGGAAGACGTGCTCACCCAGCTGACGAGGCAGTTCCTCCCGCAGATGACGGCTGCCGAGAAGAGCAGGGCCCTGAGATCGCTCAAGGCGCTGATAGACGCGGAGTTGTTCGACCTCGCGGCAAGCGAGGGGGCGGAAGACGATCCCGACAGAGCCTGCCCCTGGTGCGGCTCCCCGCATTACGTGAAGAGGGGGCGAGACGGGCGCGGCCGTCAGCGGTTCCTCTGCCGAGGGTGCGCCAGGACCTTCACCGACGCCACCATGCGCATCTTCTCCACCACCAAGCTCGACAGGTCGGCCTGGATGAGGTTCGCGGAGTGCCACGTGGACATGCTCCCGCTGCGCGAGTCGGCGGAAAAGTGCGGCGTGTGCCTCAAGACGGCGTTCTTCATGCGCCACAGGCTGCTCGAGGCCATGGCCAAGCGCATGCCCGCCTTCCGCGTGGAGGCCGGCGGCGGGGCCGAGCTCGACGAGTGCTTCTTCAGGGAGAGCTTCAAGGGAAACCGCTCCAGGTCGGAGTCCGGCGTGCCCAGGAAGCCCCGCGCAAGGTCGCAGGGAACCGACGGGCACGAGAAGATATGCGTGCTCACCGGCATCAACGACGCCGGCGACATCTTCTACGAGATCGCGGGGAGGGGCGGCCTCGACGAGGCGGCAGCCAGGGAGCTGCTCGCCGACAAGCTCGCGGTCGGCGCGATAATCTCGACGGACCGTGCGCACGTGTACCGCCGCGTCCTGCCCGCCCTCGGCGTCGGCGAGCACATCGCCAGCAAGAGGGAGGAGCACGCCATCAACAGGGTGAACAGCCTCCACTCCCAGATGAGGCACTTCATCGGCAGGTTCCGGGGCGTCTCCACGAGACGCCTCGAGAACTACCTCGCCTGGTTCAAGTGGACGTGGTGCTTCAAGGTCCGCAGGAGCGCGGACGAGCTCGCCGAGCTCATAGTGAGGCAGGCGGCCCGCGGCACGTACGAGAAGACCTGGCGCCAGTACAAGGTGACCCCCTATCCGTTCTACGAGTACTGGATCAAGCAGGCGAAATGGGACTCGCGTGCGCGGAGGGCCATATACGGCGTGGCGTGATGTCCAGGGCGGTCTGGCGCAGCGCATCTGCGGCAAGCGCTGAAGTCGTGACCCGATGCAAAAAGCAACAGCTAGCGATATTCTTCGGGAACGTCGAAACCGTACTCACGGCATAGGAGCATGACATCGTGGACGTCGTGCTCGTCATGCTGATAGCCCAAGTGAAACAACAGCTGGCTTTCGGGGTCGATGCACGACACCTCCACCTCGCCGATGCGCCCCCTCCCCGAAAAGACCTCCCCGGGAAAACGATCTCCCTGATACAGAATATCGCCATTCTCGGCGAAATCGAAGCAATGCAGGTCGACGATGCGCCCCGCCTCGTCTTGCCACACCGTGTGATCTTCGGTGGTGAAAGATGCAGCCACCTCGGAAAACCCCTCATCAGCAATTAGATCCACGAACCTTTGGTAATCCCCGCGCTGAACGAACAGGTCGATGTCGTTATGAGCCTTGGTCTCACGCCCGACAAGCGCATCGACGCCCCAGCCGCCATCAAGATATACGCCAATGCCCGCACCTGCGGAAAGGCCGATTATCCAACACGCATCATCCTTGGTGACCATAGGAGCTCCTTCGCTTTCGCCTGCTATTTAAGCAAGAAAGATTATAGCTTGAATCTTCAAATCAAATGCAACACCTCGGAGTAGTGAATCTCGTACGGTGTTCGGTAGCCCAGGCGTTTGCGCGGCCTGCGGTTGAGCTTATCGTACACCTCCAGCACCCGCCTTTCGCTGACATCGTCTAAGGACTCGCCTTTCGGGAAGTACTCCCGCAGGAGCCCGTTGGTGTTTTCGTTGGTGCCCCGCTGCCATGGATGGTGGGGCAGGGCGAAGTAGAACTCCACCCCGATCTCGTCGGTGACCTGGGCATGGGCGGCGAATTCCTTGCCCCGGTCCAGCGTCACCGACGCCAGGGGCTGGCCCGCGAGCGACGACGGCATCCTCGCCCGCACGCACTCCGCCGTCTTGCGCCGGCATTTGCCGCCCACGAGGAAGCCGTCGCTGCGGTCCACGAGCGTCAGCAGGCATGCGCCGCCCGCCTTGCCGGCGACCGTGTCCCCCTCCCAATGCCCGGGCTCGCTGCGGAGCTCGGCCGCCTGCGGCCGCTCGGAGATCTCGTGCGTGATCGGGATCCTGCCGCGGCGCTCATCGGGCCCCCGGCGGCGCTTGCCCCTATGCCTGAGCCTCCTTTTGGCCTTGCGGCCGCCGATGCAGCCGTCGAACCTGCCCGCGTGTATGCCGCGGTAGATCGTGGTGTCGCTCACGGGGCTCCTGCCCATCTCCAAGGCGAGGCGCCCCTCTATCTGCTCGGGGGACCACTGCTGCTCCAGGAACTTTTCCCTGACCAGGTCGAACACATGCCCGTCGTCGAGGATGGCCCGTCGGCGGCACGCCTTCCTGCGCTCGTCGTAGCGCCTTTGGGCGGTCGAGGCGCGGTAGGACCGGGCGCACGAGTTACGGCTCAGCTCGCGGGAGACGGTCGACTTGTCGCGCCTTATGGCGCGGGCGATCTCGGAGACGCCCTTCCCGTCCCGGCGCATGATCATGATGTCCTCGCGCTCGTGTAGTGTAAGATGGATGTGGTGGCCCATGGTCCCCTCTTTCGTATGATGTTCTAGGCAAACACCATTCTACCGAGGGCCGTGGGCCGCTGTTCGCTGCGATGCGTTGCATTTAGAGTGAAGATTCAAGCCTTTAAGATACAGGGCCACAAAAAACGTTGAGACCTTGATTACGGAGTGTATGTCTTTCGTTATTGGGTATACGCTTTCTCGGTTTGGTTTTTTGTTTGAGGGTGAAAGCTTTTCTCATTATCCGAATCGTAATCTTCTCGAGAATAAGGACTATGTTATCGGGAAGTTATTGGAGGAACGCAATCGCTCGTTTCTTGACACAAAAATTGATCTGATTGATGCTCTCATTTCCTTTTTTAGTGGGACCAATATAGGCGGCCCATATTACTTGAAGCATTACTCGTTTGAAAAAATCTGGGAGAGCGCTGCCTTATCGTATTTACGTTCTCGTTTTCAGGGAGTTTGTAATGGACAACTTTGTTTGTCGGACTCGCCAACGGGACCTTCCGATTTTAATAAAGCATACTATGCGTTAAATATTGCAAGCCCCGGCCAAACCATGGAGCCAGATTACTATCTTTTAGACGATGGGTTGCAGTGCATCTTTGATGCCAAGTACTACTCTTCTGTTGACGATGTTGATTACAAGCAACTTGTGTATACGATGCTGCTTTCTCATTTAATCAACCCAAAAACCGGTGAGGAGTATTGCTTAGATACTTGTTCCGCATTGATCCTTCCGTCGGAAACGCGATCAAGCAGGCTGCATTTTAAAATTGATTCAAGTCAGGTTAACCTTCAAAATGGCCTGGAGATTTACGAGGAAAGACTGCCGGCAAGCGAAGTCCTTTACTACTACGTATCGATGATGTAAAGGCGATTTGCTTCAAAGATTATCCTCCCATTTCCAAGGTTAAACTCAGCTCGTTGTGCATCGTTGCTTGATGAGTCCAGTTTGAGCTTGAAAGAAATCAGGGTATTCCCAGTTAAATGCAAGGAACTATAGTCGAGTTGCCAGTAATAGCAATCTTGATTGAGTGGGACTGAATAACGGATTGCTCGAAGATCAAGAGCTTCCAATTGCATCTCTAAACAACCTGAACACCGATTAACTTTAAGCAGAACATCGCAGTTCTCAAATCGAAATAAAACGGCCTGAGGTTTCGCTTCACCGTTTGCGTAAGCGTTACAAAGGACGTAGGCCGCTACAAATTCCATCCCATACAGGTCTTCGAGCGTGGCGGATTCATTCTTCCCATAATCGTTCTTTTGATTGGGGATAACTAGCTTGGCGCGTCCAAAAGGATGCGCCAAGCTAGTTGGGCTGCTGATGGTTTCGGGCCTTACGCACGCATTGAAATTCATATGCCAAACCCCTGTCGTTGTGTATCAATGCCAGAAGAATTTTACGATGAGTACGATGGCACCTTGTCCCTACCAACGGACACCCTAGTATCTCTCAAGATCCCAAACACTTTCGTATTCTCGGTCGATATTGCTGGTGGTGTCTGCAGCTGGCGCAAGGCCGTCAAAGAACTTCGCCAGCAGTCCGATAGTTTCCTCCATTGAGGCGTCCAGCTCGCCTCCTGCGCGGATTCTGAGCAGTTGCTGGTATATTTCCGCCATTGCGTCTTTCAAGGCCTTGTAGACCCTCGTAGAGGGTCTTACGACTATCTCGTGATCCATCAGTTTGGCCATGATGAAATCTTGCTTGTCCATCCCGCTCAACTTGGCCAAATTGGTGATCCGCTCGTATTCCTCCGGGCTCACCCTGAAAGCCATGGTCTTCGACCTCTTGCGTGCAGAGTTGGGGCAGGGCATGGCTAGCCCTCCTTGGTGCACTCAAGAGCGTTGGCGATCTCGGTCTGTTTGTTCGGGAAGAGGTGGGCGTAACGGTAGGTGATATCGGTGCTCTCGTGGCCAACGCGATCAGCGATCGCCAACGCGGAGAAGCCCATCTCGATGAGCAGGGAGACATGGCTGTGCCTCAGGTCATGGACCCTGATCCTCTTGACTCCGGACTCCTTGCATCCGCGCTCCATCTCGTGCGTCAGGTAGTACTTCGTCACGTCGAAGATGCGATCATGGGGACCAAGGTCGTCTCTGAAGTCTTCCAGGTACTCCTTCATCTCCTCGGCGAGGAACTTGGGCATGGCGATCCTTCGCACGGAGTTCGGAGTCTTCGGGTCGGTGATGGTGTCGATGCCCTTCAAACGCTGATACGACTTCGTGATGCTGAGCTCCGAGGTCTCGAAGATGAAATCGGATGGGGTGAGGGCGAGGAGCTCTCCACAGCGGATACCTGTCCAGTAGAGGACCTCGAAAGCGTAAAAGGAAAGAGGTTTGTCCATGATGGCCTCCGAGAACCTCAGATACTCCTGCTTCGTCCAGAAGTTCATCTCTCCGCCTTTCTTCGAGCCCATCTTCGTTACCTTCCTGCACGGGTTGCCCGTCAGGTCGTAGTAGCGCTCGGCATGGTTGAAGATGGCGTTCAGCTGGTTGTTGATGGTTCTGAGGTAGGTGGCCGAGTACGGCTTCCCGTTGGCGTCCTTGTGGTCGATAAGCTGGTTCTGCCAGCGGACGACGTCGATGGGCTTGATCTCGGACATCCTCATCTTCCCGAAGAAGGGGATGATCTTGTCCTTGATCATGTACTCCTTGGTCAGCCAGGTGTGCTCCCTGATTCGAGGCTTGATCTCGGTGGCGTACACGTCGACGAAGTCCGCGAAGAGCATGTCCATGGTGCCGTTGTGGACAGCAAGGAAGTCCTTCTCCCACATGAGCGCCTCGAGCTCGGTGGCAAAGCCCCTCTTGACCTTGTGCCGCTTCGCGCCCCTGCCGTCGCGGTAGAAGCACTGGGAGTAGAACGTCCCGTTCTCGCTTCTATATACGGGCATCTTCATCACCGGCAAAGAATCTTGCCTCGAAGTGGTCGGAGCGGACGCGGCCCTTGACCACCGCGCGACCCTTCTTGATCTGCTCCTCGTTCATCTCCTGGATGATCTTGTAGGCGAACCCTTTCGACATGTTCAGCCTCTGTGCGACCTGCTCGGCGTTGAGCATGGTGGGCCTGTTTTCTTCCTGGTTCATTTGTCCTCCTAATATCGTACGATTACGTACGTTTGATATGAGCGAATCATAATCGTACGCTTTCGTACTGTCAAGAAATTGCGTACGTTTGCGTACGGTGCTAGAATTACGAGGTTTAGATTTTCAGGAGGGAAGATGACGACTGGCGAGAAGATCAGGTACTACCGCAAGCTGCGCGGGCTCTACCAGGGAGAACTGGGCGAGAGGATCGGCGTCTCGGAGGGTGCGATCCGCCACTACGAGACGGATTTCAGGACCCCCAAGCAGCCTCAGGTGGAGGCCATTGCCGAAGCCCTCGACATCTCCCCGCTTGCCCTGAAGGACTTCGGGGTAGAGAACGCCCGAGACCTCCTGGGCCTCCTTCTGCAGCTGGAGGACGAGTTCGGCATCGTGCCCGCTGAGGATGGCTCTGGTCTTTCTATCGACGCGTCTGCCGAGAAGGCGCCCAAGACGGCCCAGATGCTCAAGGCCTGGGCCGCAAAGCGAAACGAGCTGGAATCCGGAGAGATCACGCCGGAGGAATACGCCGACTGGAAGGCCAAATTCTAGGAGTAAATATTTACTGAAACGCGAGCAGGTGGCTTTACCCCCGCAATTGGGAGTGAAACACCTGCTTTTCTTATGCCCGAAACCCACCATTCGAAGTGGGTTAAAGCCGATAAAATCGCTTGGGGGAGTAATTTTTTACTCCCCATTGTTGACCTGCGGTTTTGCTGAAAAGCCACCATATTTCGCCCCGTTGAGTTTCAGTTGAGTTTTGGGGTCCGTTTTGCCCCACTGGGACAGGCGACTGGGACAATTTACTCCCCCAACAAACCTTTTACTCCCCGTCCGTGGGGTGCCGCCATGTCCGCCCTGTACGGCAATTAGGAGTAAAACTTCCTAAAACAGCAGGTCAAAGCATAAAAAATACCCCCGATTTCAAGTGGAAATCGGGGGTATCTCGCTCAATTTATTCCCCCAAGTTGCTGGGGGCTTTGCGTTTCTTCCGTACGCTGCGACACTCTGCGGTACTCAGCGGACGGAAATTCGACGCCTCGAAATAGCCTTTCGACTACTCCCACTCAATGGTCGCGGGCGGCTTGGACGTGATGTCATAGCACACGCGGTTGGCGCCGGGAACCTCGGCCACGATGCGGCCGGAAATGCGGGCCAGCACCTCGTAGGGCAGCTTGGCCCAGTCGGCGGTCATGGCATCACTGGATTCGACGGCACGCAGGATGATCGGGCGCTGATAGGTGCGCTCGTCGCCCATAACGCCAACGGACTTGATGTCGGGCAGGACCGCGAAATACTGCCAGCAGCTGTGCTCGGAGTTGCGCTCGCCGGTCTGCTCAAACAGGCGCTGGTTGTAGGCATCCAGCTCCTCGCGCACGATAGCGTCGGCGTTCTTGAGGATCTCGAGCTTCTCCTTGTCGACCGCACCGATGATGCGGATGGCCAGACCCGGGCCCGGGAAAGGCTGACGGAACACGATATGACCCGGCAGGCCCAGTGCCAGACCAAGCGCGCGGACCTCGTCCTTAAAGAAGTGATCAAGCGGCTCAATGAGGTCGAAGTGTACGCCCTCGGGGAACGGGATCAGGTTGTGATGGCTCTTGATGGTGGCCGTCTTGCCGCCCGTCTTGCGAGCGCCGGACTCGATGATGTCGGGGTAGATGGTGCCCTGAGCCAGATACTTGACCGGCTTGCCATCGGTCTCGAGCTGCTGCGCCACGGCGAAGAACTCTTTCCAGAACTGAGTACCGATGATGCGGCGCTTCTCCTCGGGCTCGGTCACGCCGGCCAGAAGCTCGGCATAACGGTCCTCGGCGTGAACGTGGATAAAGTCGACATCGAACTGCTTGGTGAAGACCTCCTCCACCTGCTCGGGCTCGCCCTTGCGCAGCAGGCCGTGGTTGATGAACACACAGGTCATCTGCTTGCCCACGGCGCGAGCGCCCAGCGCAGCCACGACGGAGGAGTCGACGCCACCGGACAGGGCCAGAATCACGCGGTCGTTACCGACCTTCTCGCGGAACTCGGCCGTCATGGTCTCGACCAGGTTGTCCATGCTCCAGTTGGGCTCCAGACCGCAGATCTCAAACAGGAAGTTGCTCAGCAGCTGCTGACCGTACTCGGAGTGCTTGACCTCGGGGTGGAACTGCGTGGTGAAAATCTTGCGCTCGGGGCACTCCATGGCGGCAACCGGGCACACGTCGGTGCTGGCGGTAACGGTAAAGCCCTCGGGCACCTCGGACACGGCGTCGCGGTGGCTCATCCACACGGTTTGCTTCATGGGCGTGGAGTTAAAGAGCTTGGCGCCGGCAGTGCGCGTAATAGTGGCGCGGCCGTACTCGCCCACCTCGGAGTGACCGACCTTGCCGCCGAGCGTCACGGCCGTGATCTGATGGCCGTAGCAGAAGCCCAGGACGGGAAGGCCCAGGTCAAAGATGGCAGGATCGATGGACGGAGCGTCCTCGGCATACACGGAGGCCGGGCCGCCGGAAAGGATGAGCGCAGAGGCGTTCATCTCGCGAATCTCATCGGCCGAGATGTCGCAGGGAACAATCTCGGAATACACGTTGAGGTCGCGGACGCGACGGGCAATGAGCTGACCGTACTGCGCACCAAAGTCGAGTACGAGGACCTTTGCGGAAGCCTTTTGATCCATGGTTTCCCCCTCTTTTTGGCGGGGAGCCGGTGCCCACCCGCGTGAATGAACGAAAATAACCTCCATAGTGTACACGTTATATGGGGTTTCTCGCCCCTCGCAGCCGTCAGCGCACGGCAAACGCACGACCAGGGCCCCTATTTGACGGCAATTGAAGTGTTATCAAACGTTACAGATGATGTAATACGTTTGAACATTGGACACCCTGTGCCACAATACTGCCGAACGACTCCGCCTCTGGGGCGGCAAATACGATAGGAACACCAACATGAAGCGCATCCTTCTCATCGCCACGGGCGGCACCATCGCATCGACCGAGGACGGTAACGGCCTCTCCCCCGCCCTAACCGGTGAGGAACTCGCCCAGAGCGTCCCCGAGATCTCGGGCCTCTGCGAGCTCGACGTCGTGCAGCCCATGAACATCGACAGCACCAATATGCGTCCGAGTGACTGGATGCGTATCCGCGACGTCATCGTCGAGGGTTATGCTGACCACGACGGCTTCGTGATTCTGCACGGCACCGACACCATGAGCTACACCGCGGCGGCGCTTTCTTACCTGATTCAGGACAGCCCCAAGCCCATCGTGCTCACCGGCTCGCAAAAGCCCATGGGCAACCCCTTTACCGATGCCAAGCTCAATCTGTACCAGAGCCTGCTCTATGCGCTCGACGAGCATTCGCACGACGTCTCAATCGTGTTTGGCGGTGTGGCCATCGCCGGCACGCGCGCCCGCAAGCAGCGCACCATGAGCTTTAACGCGTTCATCAGCGTCAACTATCCGCCCATTGCCTACATCCGCAACGACCGCATCGTGCGCAACGGGCTCCACGGCACTCACCAGAATGAGAGCCCGGTTCGTTTCTACGACAGTATCGACCCGCGCGTGTTTGTCCTTAAGCTCACGCCCGGCGTGAATCCAGGCATATTGGACGCCCTGACCGATAGCTACGACGCCGTAATTCTGGAGACCTTTGGCATTGGCGGTATTCCCGAGTTTGGCGAGTCCGGCGAGTCATTCCAGGAGGCGATTTTCCGCTGGGTCGATTCGGGTCGCACCGTCGTTATGACCACACAGGTCCCCGAAGAGGGCCTCGATCTGGGTGTTTATGAGGTCGGCCGTGCCTACGCCGACCATCCGGGTATTTTGCGCGGCGACGATATGACCACCGAAACGCTCGTGGCCAAGACCATGTGGGCGCTCGGCCAGTCACGTGATGCGGCCGAGATTCAGCGCCTGTTCTACAGCCAGGTCAACCATGACCGCATCCCGATGGTGTAGCTAAAACAAAATCCGCCTCTTTGGGCCTTATGGGGCACGTGGTACCTCTCGGAACGTGCAAAAAGCGGAGTTTTCAGCACCCGCCCCTTCCAGAAACGTTAAAACCGCTAGCTGTAAATCGCTTTTCGGTTCGATAGGCTCGTCCCATGCGTCTATTATTCCTCATAATAATGAATTTTGTGGATAATCCAAAACAGCAAGCATCGTATTTGCGCCTTCGGTTGCTGTCAATTTATTGAGGGATGCTGAATACTCGGGTTTTTGCACGCCGCCGTCGGGGGGACCCGTTCAGCAAACGACAAATCTGGCAAAAACGCCTACTCAATGCCCTCGAGAAGCTCTGACACCGTCATGCCAAGCGCGGGCGCAAGTTTAAATAAAATCTCGAGCGTGCTGTTTGCCGTTCCGCTTTCGATTTGATCGAGATAAGGTCGGCTGATTCCAACCGCCACGCAAAAATCGACCTTGGAGATACCAAGGGCCTTGCGCGTCCGCTCGACTCGCTCGCCAAGAATCTGTTTCGCATGTTCGTTCATGCAGACGAGTTTGAAATGGAGCAAAACAAAAACGTAAACTATAGTTTACGTTTTGCCCAATATACAGGAGTTTTCTATGTCGGGTTCTTCGGTCCGCATGTACCGAGCCACGCTTCGCACAAACAGCGCACCGCCCAAGCTCGTCGTCGTTGAAGCAGAATGCCTTTCGCCCGATGAGCGCACAGCATTTGCATTGCTATCAAGTCGCGTCGCCGCCGTTTTGGTCCCTTGCCCGGCGCAAGGTGAACTTGCCATCCAATGCCAAGCGCACGGCTGCTCACTCAATCAGGCTGCCGTAATCGCAACCAGCCAGTGTGGCCTGCCCCTTCTCTTGGAAGCCGGTATCGCGCTCTGCCTTCGCGGTGCCGGATACGAAAACGAGGCCGCCGCCGATGTGGTCTTTCAACCACGATCGAGCGGCGGCCTCGCAGCAGCCATCGAATATGCTTGCAGGCTCGTTGCCTAAAGGCGCAAGCTAAAAGCCCAGGCCAAAGCCTGTGCCGGTAATCGCCGAATACATAAAGTAGACGTTAATTACGTTGAGGAATGCGCCCGTGATGCAGCCGTTTCGCAGGTAGCGCTCGCACACGATGCGCGCCATGGCGGCGGAGTCCTCATTGTTCTTTGCCTGGCGTCCCGCCGTAAAGTACGTCGCCACGCTCAGCAGCAGGTTGAGTACCGGCAGCGCCAGCAGCTCGTAGCTCTTGCCCCAGCGCGTCACCTCACCGGCGGCATTAAACTTTGTTGCCACCTCGGGACCAATGTTGGGGATTACAAACGCTGCGACCACCAGCGGAAGCACTGCAAGCACCAGCAGCGCGATGCCCATGTAGCCAGCTTTTTTTCCATATTTAAACATGCTCGCCGTCCTTACACGTTAAAGCGGAAGTGCACGACGTCGCCATCGGCCATGACATACTCTTTGCCCTCGATGCGCAGCTTGCCTGCAGCCTTGGCACCTTGCTCGCCACCGAGCTCGATGTAGTCGTCATAGCCAATGACCTCGGCCTTAATAAAGCCGCGCTCAAAGTCGGTATGAATGACACCGGCGGCCTGCGGGGCGGTCGCGCCCTGACGCACCGTCCAGGCCTTGACCTCCATCTCGCCAGCCGTAAAGAACGACTGCAGACCGAGCAGCTTGTAGGCTGCCTGCGCGAGCACGTCCAGGCCGGGCTGCTCCAGGCCCAGGCTCTCCAGGTAGTCGGCCGCATCCTCGGGATCGAGCTCGGAAAGCTCGGCCTCGATCTTGGCGCAGATCGGCAGCGGCTTGACGCCATCGATGGGCGCCAGCTCCTCGTTGAGCATGTCCTCGTCCACGTTGGCCACATACAAGATGGGCTTCATGGTGAGTAGGAACAGGCCCTTGGCAGCGGCGCGCTCCTCGTCGGTCATCTCCATGGACGCGGCGCGCTTGCCCTCGTTGAGCCAGGCAAGCAGGCGCTTGGCGACCTCAAACTTGGGCATGAGCTCCTTGTCGCGCTTGGCCTCCTTCTCGAGCTTAGGCAGCTGCTTCTCGAGCGTGCCCATGTCGGCCAGGATAAGCTCGGTCATGATGGTGTCGGCATCGCCGGCGGGATCGACGAACTCGCCCGTGCGACCCACCTCACGCATGACGTTGGGATCCTTAAAGTAGCGCACGACCTCGCAGATAGCGTCGGTCTCGCGAATGTTTGCCAAGAACTGGTTGCCCAGGCCCTCGCCCTCGTTGGCACCCTTCACCAGGCCCGCGATGTCGACAAACTCGACCGTAGCCGGCACAATGCGGCCAGGGTTGACAATGTCAGCAAGCTTTTGCAGGCGGCTATCGGGCACATCGACGATACCCACGTTGGGGTCGATCGTGGCGAACGGGTAGTTGGCGGCAAGGCCGGTCTTTTTGGTAAGCGCGGTGAACAGCGTCGACTTGCCCACGTTGGGCAGGCCCACGATACCGATGGAAAGGGACACGACAGCTCCTTTTGGTACAGGTACTTCAAACTGCATAAGTATAGCGCCGCCGCAGCATCCGGGCGAATCCGGACACCGCGGCGGCGCAAATGAAGCAGAGATTGGGGTAGCTGGCTAGTCCGCGAGCTTCTCCACCTGGTCGAGCATCTTGTCGAGCTTGGCCTTCGCCTCGGCTTTTACCTTTTGGGCCTCTTCGTGGGCTTTGGCCTTCTGAGCGGCCTTTTCCTCGGCTTCGGGGTCGACGACAACCAAGTTGGACGCATCGTGTTCGACCAGCTTGAGCGCATGTTCGGGACAAACCTTGACACAGGCGCCGCAGCCCAAGCAATACGTGGACTCCAACGCGAAGCGGCCGCTTCCCACCAAATCGCAGGCGAACGTGGGGCATACATTGACACACTCGCCACACGACGTGCACTTGTCAAAATCGCACTCAGGCGTACTCACCTGCATGTTCTGGGCAAGCTCGGGATGGTTCTGCAGTGTCGAAAGCACCAGCTGCCGCCCATGCGTGAGCGAACGGCGACGCTTTGCCGTCGTGGTGCCGCACATGGTGTTGAGCGTGCGCTCCAGCTGGGTGATCTGATGGCGATGGGCCTTCAACTTCTGCGTCACCGAGGCCAGCGCCGCCGTCGCCGGGTTGAGCTTGGTCACCGTCAGACCCGTCGTGCGGGCAATCTTTTCCATGTACTCCTTGCGCTCGTACTCGCGGAGCTTATGGCACTTGAGGTTCTTGGGGTCGACCTCCAGGCCCATACCCGTGCCAGACCACTCCTCAGCCTTCGCAATCGCCTCGCCCAGGATATCCTCGCCGCCGGTGTTGCGGCATTTATCGCACACGCCCAGGGGCAGGTACACACTCACGTTGGGATAGTCCGCCAGTACCGAGAACCAGGTCTCGGCCGTAATATCGCCCACGCAGGCAACGACGACCTCGTTCTCGCGCGGCATACGCTTGAGGGCGCGCGTGCAGGTAACGTAGGCGGTCTCGTGGCTCGTTGCCGCCGAGACAATGTCGTCATACAGGTTTTTGGGCGCCAGGCGCGGCGAGATGATCGCCTCGGTCGGGCAGGCAGCGGCACACAGGCCGCACTTGCGGCAGGAGTCGAGAATCTCGATGGAGTCTTCCTCGACCTCGATGGCGTTGACCGGGCACACATCCATGCACGCGGAGCAGCCACTCTTTTCGTTTTTGCAGGTCAGGCACGGAATGGTGTTGCCGCGCGGACGCTCCTTATAGTCGGCAGGATTCCACTGCGGCGCCGACGGATCGAGCGCATCGGTCACGCCGCCAAGTGGGTTTTTAAGAAAGTCGAAACCCTTGCTGATCTCGATAATGTCATCAAACAGATCGTGTTCCTGCGCCATGCGCGGCCCCTCCCTGAGCAGTGCAAACAAGCAAGAGATAATGATACGCCATCGGCCCACGCCTCGGGCAAATTACATGCGGCGCATCTTTGAGACAAATAGCCTATGGCCTATCGCCGCCTCGATTGCACAAGGTCAATCAAGCGCCAAGCTATGCCTCGCACATGAGCTGCACGAGCTTTTGTTTGGTCACCTTGGCCTGTTCGTTAGCCATATTGCGCTCGTTCTTAAAAGTTGCGTCCGCAACGCTCAGCAGGTCATCATCGGAAATCTCACCAAGGCCCAGCTCCTCGAGTGTCGTCGGCAGACCCACGCGCTGGCAAAACTCGAGCACCTGATCAAGCTCGGGCGCGCGCTCCAAACGAAGCTGCACCACCAGACCAAATGCCACGGCCTCACCATGCATGGCCTTGCACTCGGGCAGAATCGTCAGGCCGTTGGCGATGGCATGGGCAAGCGCTAGGCCACCGCTCTCAAAGCCAACACCCGAGAGCAGAATATTGCACTCGATCAGGCGCTCAACCGCCGGCGATATACGACTCTTTTTAAGATCGCGCTTGGCAGCGACGCCGCACTCCATGAGTGTGTCATAGCAGGCACGAGCCGCAACCAAGGCCAAGTGTCCCGGCGCGCCACCGTGCTCGTTGGCGCCGTGCGCCGCGGCGCACGAACGCGCCTCGAAATACGTTGCCAGTGCGTCGCCCATGCCAGCGACCGTCATACGCAGCGGGGCTGCCGCGACCACGCCGGTATCGACCACAACCAAATCTGGATTCTTTTCGAGCATCAGATAGCGGTCGAACGACCCATCCTCGTGATACAGCACCGAAATCGCGCTGCACGGACCGTCCATCGAAGCCGCCGTGGGGCATACGCACAACGGCAACTCGGCATAAAACGCAACGGCCTTGGCGATATCGAGCATCTTGCCGCCGCCAATACCCACCACCATGTCGCAATACTCAGACTGGGCCTCCTTAGCCATTTCGACAACGGCCTCTTCCGTACACGGGCCGTTGTAAATCTTAAAGAACGGCTCGCTTAGATCTTCGTCCAGAAATCCATCGACGATCTGCCTGCACAGCCGATCCTCGGTGCCCTGGTCAAACAAGACATAGGCAGCGCAGCCCAACCATGACAAATATCTGCCCTGACGCGAAAGTTCGCCCGGCCCCTGAACATACCGGCCGGGACCGCCATAAACCATAGGAAGCGCCATACGAGAATCCGCCCTTCATCAAACAACGATTGGTGCAAAGCCACCTGTCCCCTTGTGGCAACTTGGCGCATTGAGGACAGGTTAGATTGCACCATAGAAAAAGGGTCCCGCGCACAGAGCGCGAGACCCTTATCAGAACAATGTGTGCCGATTAGAACGTGACCGGGGTGTCGGTGTAGACGCACTCGAGCAGCTGCTCCATCTCCTCCTGAGACGGCTGGCGCGGGTTGGAGCCCGTGCAGGCGTCGAGGATGGCGTTGGCGGCAACGTCGTGCTTCTTAGCCTCGAACTCATCGTAATCGATGATGGACTCGTCGGCCTTCACGCCCTTGGCACCGTAGTTCTTGATGCCCTGCGGGATGTCGAGCTTGTCGTTGAGGTCGCGAATCTCCTGGACCAGAGCCTCGACCAGCTCGTCCTCGGTCTCGCCGGCGAGGTGCAGGATCTCCTTGGCGATGAAGGCGTAGCGGCTCTTGGCGCGAGCGTCCTTGGCGTTGAACTGGATGACCTTGCCCAGGTACATGGCGTTGGCGCAACCGTGGATGATGTGGTCGCCCTCAAAGGCGGCACCGGTCTTGTGAGCCATGGAGTGGACAATGCCCAGCAGACCCGAGGAGAAGGCGATGCCGGCGATGCACTGGGCGTCGTGCATGTGCTGGCGGGCCTCATGATCGCCCTGATAGGACTTGGGCAGCCACTCGACGATCTCGCGGATAGCATGCAGGGCGTTGGCGTCGGTGTACATGGAACCAGCGGTGGAGACGTAGGCCTCGATGGCGTGAGTCAGAGCGTCCATACCGGTGTGAGCGCACAGCTTGGCGGGCATGGTGTAGGTGAGCTCGGGGTCGACGATGGCGACATCAGGGGTGATGTTGAAGTCGGCCAGCGGGTACTTGATGCCCTTGGCGTAGTCGGTGATGACGGAGAACGCGGTGACCTCGGTAGCGGTGCCGGAGGTAGAGGAGATGGCGCAGAAGTGAGCCTTCTGACGGAGCTCCGGGAAGGAGAACGGGACGACTGCCTCCTCGAAGGTCTCCTCGGGATACTCGTAGAACAGCCACATAGCCTTAGCGGCATCGATGGGCGAGCCACCGCCAATGGCGATAATCCAGTCGGGCTGGAACTCGGTCATGGCCTCGGCGCCCTTCATGACCGTCTCGACGGACGGATCGGACTCGACGCCCTCGAACAGCTTGACCTCGAAACCGGCCTCCTTGAGGTCGGCCTCGACGTCCTGCAAAAAACCGCCGCGGCGCATGGAGCCGCCGCCGGTCACGATGATGGCCTTGCTGCCCTTGAGGTTCTTCACCTCGTGGCGAGCGCCCTCACCAAAGTACAGATCGCGAGGATTGGTAAAACGTCCCATACTGTGCCTCCTAAACAAGCCCCTCTTAGACTTGCGTATATAACGGAGCACCCGATTGGCTCCGTTAGGACCGTTTTGCGCGTTGCCGGCGATGACAATGCGCGATGTCTAAACGTCTCAACGCTCAGACAAATAGTATTTTACCGTTCTGGTTGGTCAGTTATTTACCGAAAGTCGACAATGATGAAACGTTTTTTCTATCCCTGAAGACCCTTATGCGGCATTCATACTCCCAAGCTGGGCAAACGTTTTATCAAGGTTGACCACATATCCAGGGCAGGACTGTGCCCCTCCAAAAGACACACCGTTCGCCGCCAAAAATCGACCGTTTGCGGCACCGTGATACCACTCGGTCGTCCAAGGTGCCGACATTTGTGCGACATCCGTCTTCGTGGTGCAAAGGTGCATGTCCAAGTGCGGCACTCCCAATGTGCCTCATGCGGGTAAACTAGAACCTTATATAGAGACATTTGAACCCTAACCGCAGCAAAGGAGGCCCCATGGCATTCGATCCCATTCAAGAAGATTGCCATCGCCTCGTTCTTGAGGCCTTGCGCCGCGATAATATCCCGCTCACCGACGGCCCTGCCGTAGAGCGTCTGATGGAACAATTTACCCGCAACCCCGCGCCGCTCATCGTGCACGACCGCGACCGCGCCGGACATCTGATTGCCAAGGTAGTCGAGGCTGTCGACTACCGCATTCCCTTTATCCCTGACGATACCCAGGCAGAGCAAGAAGAGGCCGCTGCCGAAAACATGCTTCGCGAGGCAGCCGCACTCGACCCGACCAACTGGGACGCTCAGCGCATGTTGACCGCCCTCAACGCTAACTCCAACGAGGAGTACGTACAGTACTTGGTATCCAAGTGCGATGAAGTCGAGCACGACCTGGCACTCAAGATCGCCTCGGCGCAGGACCCCTACGAGCGCGAGGCCGCAGGCGACCTTACACGCCGCCCCTACCTGCGCTGGCTTGCCGCCCTTGCGTCGCGCGCCCTCATTAGCGGCCGTTACCGCCTGTCGCTCGAAACCGCAAACCGCAGCCTGGACTTTGCCCCCAACGATCCGGCCGGTGTCCGCCACACTGCGATGCTCGCCATGGCAAAACTCGAATACCCCGCCGAGGAGCTCAAACGCTTTCGCTCTGCCCACTCCGTCCCCTATCTTGCCAACACGCCGCTGCGCCGTCGTCCCAAGGACGCGGAGCGCGACTTAGACCCGTGGACGCTCATCGCGCTGATGAGCGCTGCCTGGCGCGAGCTGGACTACGAGGGCGCCGAACACTACTTGCGCATCCTTGCGCGCTCGTGCCCGCACGCAGCCGAGGCGCTTTACTTTCAAACCGAGTTTCCCGATGGCGTCTATGCCCGCGTCAACGTGGGCGTGGGCTCCACCGACGAGCTTGTCCTTGCGCTGTCCGAAGCGACGCCGGTACTGCAGGAGGGCTTGGGCGCCCCCGACAACGCCAGCTTTGCCGCCTGGGTCGCCACCAACGATATCGTGCGTTCCCAGATTGACGAGCGCATCCTGCGGGCGGCCGAGCAGGGCTTGCCGTTTAAGGGAGGAGACCTCTAATGGATCCGAGCGTCTACATCCCCGCCTACCTGGAGCGCGCCTACGTTGCGTCGCACCCCGAACTCACCGATGCAGCACGCGATCTTGTCCATAACGACGTAGGCGTCAACCCCCATAAGTATGCGCAGACCGAGCATGCCCAGGCACTGCTTTCCTATGCCGGTGTTCACCGCCACCTGCTCGACGAGCTCCATCGTATCGAGGATATGGGCAGCGATGAGGAGTTTGAGCAGACGCGCAACCGCCTGTTCGACGATATGCGCGATGAGCTGCTCAAGATCGTCCGCGTCGATGCGTATGTCTTCGATGCCCATCTGCTTGCCATCATTTTGGCGGACACGCCCGTCGACGCCTGCCTGGGCGACCTGATGAAGCTCGAGGCGACCACAGCCGATTACTTACGGCAAAGCGTGCCCGGATTCGATATGGAGGCCCCGCACTACTGGACCAACAAGGTGCTGGCAGACGGCGTGACGGCGGCCGATCTCACCGTGAGCGAGCCGGCGCTTATCGGGTGGCTCCACACGCTCGAGGCCATCTCGCAGCTGTGCATGGCGAGCGCTCGCTACCGTGCTGCCGTCAACTATTCTCGCCGTGTTCTTAAGGCGGAAGGCTATCCCACCCGAGCTGCCGGCACCGTGCTACTCGCCCTCGCTCGTCTGGAAGACGAGGACGGCTTTTTTGCCCTGGCCCACCAGCTCGAGGAGCAGATGGGGGCCGATGCCCTCGAGAACTCCCCCTGGTACCTACTCGCCCGCACGATCCTGCTGTTCAAAACAAACAAGATGCGCCCGGCGACACGCGCCCTGCGTGAGTTTGCCAACCGCTGCGAGGGCGGCGCGTTCTTTTTGCTGAACCCCATGTATCAGACGCCATACCTTCCCTGCCGGCCCGAGCCGCACGACCCCTGGGACCTTTCGCACCAGGCAGTTTGGGAGGCCGACGGTATCATCTCGGATACCCCCGACTTTGCCCCCTGGGCCAACGCTTGCGAAGACGTATCGCAGCTTGCCCAGGAATTTGCGCGCCGTTATGGCTTTTAACGGCACGATCGCCACGACCATGTCATTCACGTTAGGAACGGCTTCATGAACTTCCGCTCATCTCTCGCCTGCACTTCGAGCGATATCGCCCGCTGGGGGCTGCGCTCCATCCTTAAGCGCCAGGGCGGCGTACTCCCCGGCCGCATCGCCATGAAGATCGACCCCGAGCTGCTAAGCGACCTCGCGAGCCTTGTCGACCGCAGCGTGGTGGTCACCGGCACCAACGGTAAGACCACCACCTCCAACCTCATCGCCGACGCCGTTGCCGCCAGCGGCGCCACCGTGGTATGCAACCGCGCCGGCAACAACATGGAGCCGGGCGTGGTGGGTGCCCTGCTCGAGGGCCGCAGCGATCTTAAGCGTGCCGGCAGCGGCAAGCGCGTAGGCGTCTTTGAGTGCGACGAGCTCTACACGGTGCGCGTCTTGCCCAAGCTCAAGCCGACCTACTTTGTGCTGCTCAACCTGTTCCGCGACCAGCTGGACCGCTACGGCGAGATCGACCACACCCAGGACGTCATAGCCCACGCGTTGGAGCTTTCGCCGGCAACGACGCTCATCTATAACGCCGACGACCCGCTCTGCGCCTCGATCGCCGCACGCGTCCCCAATATGAGCATCGCCTTTGGCATCGACGGCGCCACGGGCACCGAGTCCGATCGCATTAGCGACTCGCGTTTTTGCTCGCAATGCAACGCGCCGCTGGAGTACGACTATGTGCAGTACGGCCAGCTCGGCGCCTATCATTGTCCTTCGTGCGGTTGGAGTCGCCCCGCGCTGGTCCGTCGCGTGACAGGCGTTGAGCTCGGCTGCGACGGCTACGGCTTTGACCTGACCTTTGGACCCGAGGCAAAAGCGCCCGCCACGCACATCGCCACACGCTACAACGGCCTGTACATGGTCTACAACGTTGCCGCCGCCTTCTTTGCGGCGCGCGAGTTGGGCGTGGACGCAGCGCATCTGCAGCCCACGCTCGATGCCTACGTCCCCGCCGGCGGACGCATGGGCCGCTGGGAGATTGCCGGCCGTACCGTCGAGGCAAACCTGGCCAAAAATCCCGTGGGCTTCGATCGCCAGATCCAGTCCATTAAAACGGCAGGCGGCAGACTCTGCGCCTTCTTCCTGAATGACAACGACGCCGACGGCCACGATGTCTCGTGGATCTACGACGTCGACTTCGAGCGCATCGCCGATACCCCAGGGCTTGTCGCCTTTGCCGGGGGTACACGCGCGCACGACATGCAGGTGCGCCTGAAGTACGCCGGCATCGACGCCGCCATCATCTCGAATATCGAGCAGGCGATCGGCGCCGTGGCAGATGAGGCCGCCGATGACACCTTCTACGCCGTCGCCAATTACACGGCATTCCCGCCGCTGGTCAAAGAGCTCGACGGACTTAAAGACGCCGATGCGAGCTCGGTTGCCTCCTGCGCCGTAACACGCACCGATGGCAGCGCCGTCCCCACCGATATTGCGCCGGTCGAGCTTCCGCGCCCGCTGCGTATCGTCTATCTGTATCCCGATGCCCTCAACCTCTATGGCGACGGCGGCAACGTCATCGCCCTCGAGCGCCGCTGCGCCTGGCGCGGCATTCCCGCGCGCGTGGACGAGGTCCGCATGGGCGAGACGCTCGATCTTACCGACGCCGACATCGTCATGATGGGCGGCGGTGCCGACCGCGATCAGTTGGCTGTGGCACACGAGCTGCTCGCTCAAAAGGACAAGGTTGCGACATATGTTGAGGACGGCGGCTCGTTGCTCGCTATCTGCGGCAGCTATCAGCTGCTCGGTCGTTCGTACTATATGGGCGAGAATCGCATCGAGGGCCTAGGTGTCATCGCCGCCGAGACCGTGCGCGGCTCCGACCGCCTGATAGGCAACGTCGCTGTCAAGACCGACCTGGCACCCGAGCCCTTTGTGGGGTTCGAGAACCACGGCGGCCGCACCCTGCTCGATGCAGAGGCCACGCCGCTCGGAACATCTGTCGTCACGGGCACCGGCAACAACGGCGACGACGGCTTTGAGGGCCTCATCTACAAGGGCGTCATCGGCACGTACCTACACGGACCGGCACTGCCCAAGAACCCCGAGCTCGCCGACTGGCTCATCGCCCATGCCCTTGAGCGCCGTGGCGATGCACAGGCCGCCGCCCTGCTGCCGCTCAAGCCCCTCGACGACACCTACGAGCACGCCGCCCACGACGCCGCCATGAAGCTCCTCCCCTAACGCCCCGCCACCACAAAGGGACAGGCATCTTTGTGGTGGTTTTGACCCGTCCCAGCGGTTTGTCTCAATCTGTAACATCTAGACCACCAAAGGTCGTCTTACTGTTACAGATTGAGACGTTCGTCCCGACGCCTGCATTTTGTCTCAATCTGTAACAGATAAGGCCGATTTACCCGCCCAGATGTTATAGATTGAGATTTTTGAAGATCGGGGGGAGAGGGCCAGCTCCTGTGTGGTGGTTTTCCAGTTTGCCAACGATATGTGAACGGATAAAAAAGTCTGCTATACTCTTTCCCGCTGTCCCCATCGTCTAGCGGCCAAGGACGCCACCCTTTCAAGGTGGATATCGCGGGTTCGAATCCCGCTGGGGGCACCATTTGAAACGAGAAGCCCGTTACCCCCGCGGTGACGGGCTTTTTTCTACCCATGTGCCGGGATTCGAACCCGACAGGGTGCGGAGCTGAGGAAACGCGAAGCGTTTTCCAGCGCAGCACGCAAGGAGCGAAGCGACGCAGCGAAGGCGGGCGGCGCCAGCCGCACGCGGACATCCCGCTGGGGGCACCATTTGAAACGAGAAGCCCGTTACCCCCGCGGTGACGGGCTTTTTTCTACCTAACGCCGGGATTCGAACCCGACAGGGTGCGGAGCTGAGGAAACGCGAAGCGTTTTCCAGCGCAGCACGCAAGGAGCGAAGCGACGCAGCGAAGGCGGGCGGCGCCAGCCGCACGCGGATATCCCGCTGGGGGCACCATTTGAAACGAGAAGCCCGTTACCCTCGCGGTGGCGGGCTTTTTTCTACCCCAGCGCCGGGATTCGAACCCGACAGGGTGCGGACCCCGGCAAATCGGCGGCAAAACGGACTCCAAAGCGTCCTTCGCATCAAAAAGCCGGGGCCCGCGCGATGCGGACCCCGGCTTAATACCGTGACGATATGTTGGCTATGCCCTACACGTAGAACAGGATGTCATCGTAGGTCGGGACCGGCCAGTAGTCGGCGGCCACGATCTCCTCCATGGCATCCACGGAGGCACGCAGCGTATCCATAGCGGGAACGACCTCGTGTGCATACACATTGGCCTGCTCCTGGCCATTGAGAGCCTCGGCCTTCTGATGCACGGCGTCGAGCGCCTTGATGGAGTCGTTGATGGCGGTGATACCGTTGCAGAGCTTGTTGAGCGTGTTCTGCTCGCACTGCATGGCGGCCTCAGCACCGGCGGCACGAATTGTCTCAAGGCCCTTAGCGACCTTGGTGGCATAGGCGGTGATGACCGGACGATAGGTACGACGTGCCTCGCGAATCATCGTGGTAGCCTCGATGTTCATGAGCTTGTTGTACTTCTCGAGCTTGCAGTCGTAGCGGCACTGTGCCTCGGCCTTGGTCAGAACGCCCGTCTCCTCAAAGAGCGCGATAGCCTTATCGGAAACAAAAGCGGGAAGAGCGTCGGCCGTGGTCTTGTTGTTGGCAAGGCCGCGCTTCTCGGCCTCGATGGGCCACTCGTCGGAGTAACCGTCGCCGGAGAACAGGATGCGCTGGTGATCGGTCAGCACCTTCTTACAGTACTCGAGCGCGGCGTCCTGGAACTTATCCTCGGGCGTACCCTCGAGTGCATCGGCGAAGGACTTGAGCGACTTGGCCACGGCGGCATCGAGCACCAGGTTGGAGTCGGAGACGTTCTGCTCGGAGCCGCAGGCACGGAACTCGAACTTGTTGCCGGTGAAGGCGAACGGAGAGGTGCGGTTGCGGTCGGTGTTGTCCTGCATCAGCTTGGGCAGGGTATCGGCGCCCAGGTCGAGCACGCCGCGCGTGGCATGGACGGAAGCCTTGCCATCGATGATCTTCTCGACGACCTCGGTAAGCTGGTCGCCCAGGAAGATGGACATAATCGCCGGAGGAGCCTCGTTGGCGCCCAGACGATGGTCGTTGCCGGCCGAGGCAACGGAGGCACGCAGGAGCTCCTGGTAGTTATCGACGGCCTCGATCACCGCGGTGAGGAAGACGATGAACTGCAGGTTGTCGAGCGGGGTGTCGCCCGGATCGAGCAGATTCTCGGACTCGGTGCCAAGCGACCAGTTATTGTGCTTGCCCGAACCGTTGATGCCCTCGAAGGGCTTCTCGTGCAGCAGGCAGACCAAATCGTGGCGGGAGGCGATGAGCTTCATCTTCTCCATCATGACCAGATTCTGGTCGATGGCCTCGTTGACCTCGCCATAGACGGGGGCGAGCTCATGCTGGCAGGGAGCGACCTCGTTGTGTTTGGTCTTGGCGGGAATGCCAAGCGCCCACAGCTCATCGTCCAGGTCCTTCATATAGGCCGAGACGGTGGGGCGGATAGCGCCAAAGTAGTGCTCCTCGAGCTCCTGGCCCTTGCAGGGAGCAGCACCAAAGAGGGTGCGGCCGGTGATGACCAGGTCCCTGCGCTTGCGGTAAGCGTCCTTCTTGATCAGGAAGTACTCCTGCTCATCGCCCACGGAAGGAACGACCTTCTTGGGGGTCTTACCAAACAGCGCCAAAACGCGCTTGGACTCACGCGAGAGCGCGGTCATGGAGCGCAGCAGCGGGGTCTTCTTGTCCAGGGCCTCGCCCGTGTAGGAGCAGAAAGCCGTGGGGATGCACAGGACATCGTCCTTGATAAAGGCGGGGCTGGTGGGATCCCAAGCGGTATAGCCGCGGGCCTCGAAGGTGGCACGCAGGCCGCCGTTGGGGAAGCTGGAGGCGTCCGGCTCGCCCTGGATGAGGTTCTTTCCCGTAAACTTGGTAATAGCGGTGCCGTCGTGGTTGGGTTCGAGGAAGCTGTCGTGCTTCTCGGAAGTAATGCCCGAAAGCGGCTGGAACCAGTGCGCGTAGTGCGTCGCGCCCTTGGAGATGGCCCAAACCTTCATGGCATGGGCAACGGCGTTGGCCACATCCAGGTCGAGCGGCTCACCGTCCTCGAGGGTTGCAGCAAGGCGTTTCCAAATGTCCTTGGGGAGGTAGTCCTTCATGACTTCCTCAGAGAACACCATGGTCCCGAAGCGGTCAGTAAGTTCGGCCATACGGAACTCCCTTCGTATCGGCACCGCGTGAGAAGCGGTGTTGATTACTAACGAACGAGTCATAGCTTAGACTCGCCGTGTTTCCGCGACATTACCGTTATGTTGCCGTCGCGAAACTAATCAATGAGGTTACCGCATCGCGGCGATGTTGCCACCCTCAACAGTCAATCAACTGTATAAATTGCAGACCTCTCCGCATGGTTTAAGGGTAGTCTTTTTGGGACGGGGCTTTTTTAGCTGCCCTATTTAAATATGGTCTCAAGCTTTGGAGGCGCCGGATTGGGTAGCTAAAAAAGCCCCGTCCCAAAAAGACTACCCTGCGTACCTGGTGATGGGGTAAAAAAGCTCCAAATTAGCTACGCTGTTATAGGGAATGCCGATAGCGAAACATCTTCGATTGATATTTCCAAATAGCGAGTAAAACTCCACCGTAGCGCAGCGGTGCTGTAGAATCCTTACAACACATCACGCTAATGTATCTAAAGGAGCACGACATGCGCGTCGACGAGGTTTTTAAGCAGGCAGCATCCCAGGGCACCACGCCCGTTTCGTTTGAGATGTTCCCGCCCAAGGGCGAGCTTACCCTCGACACGGCTCGCGAGGTGGCTGGCAATCTGTGCAAGCTTTCGCCGAGCTTTGTCTCGGTCACCTGCTCGGCCGGCGGCTCGGGCAACGGCTCCGCCACCGCCCCCATCGCGCATATGATTACGAGCGAATTCGATACGCCCTCGGTGGCGCACCTCACCTGCGTTGGCCGCACGCATGCCGATATCGCCGCCAAGATCGACGAATACCGCTCCGCCGGCGTAGAAAATGTGCTGGCCCTGCGTGGCGATCTTCCCGCCGGCGCGAGCGAGGATGACAAGCCCGCCTCGGACTACGCCTACGCCCGCGACCTCATCCCCGAGCTCGTCGACGCCGGCTTTTGCGTGGGCGCCGCAGCCTACCCCGAAGGCCACATTGCCTGTGAGAATCTCAACCTCTCGGTCGAATATCTCAAGCAAAAGCAGGACGCCGGCGCGAGCTTCTTTGTGACCCAGCTCTTTTTTGATAACGAGTGCTTCTACCGTTTTCGCGAGCTTGCCGACAAGGCCGGTATCACTGTGCCCATTACCGCGGGCATCATGCCGTTTATGGGCAAGTCGCAGATCAGCCGCATGGTCTTTATGTGCGGCGCGTCGCTGCCCTCCCCCGTCATCAAGATTCTCGCCAAGTACGAGAATGACCCCGAGAGCCTGCAGGCAGCCGGTGTAGATTATGCAGCCCGCCAGCTTTGCGACCTTAAGGAGCACGGCGCCGACGGCCTGCACCTGTACACTATGAATCGTCCTGCGATCGCCGCAACCATTATGGAGCGCCTGGGGTAATGGAAAAACCGCACATCGATACAGCTTTTGGTGAAGTGCCGGCCGACCTTGCGTCGCCGGCGCTCTACCGTATCGATGATGCCCACCATCCCCGCGTCGATCGTGCCGAGATGCTGCGGTATCTGGGTTACGGCGGCCAGCAGATTGAGCCCGAGCTGTCGCAGCGTATTGAGCTTGTCGTTGAACGTTTGGAACTGGACATTGAGCCCCGTGGCGTGCGCCGCGTATTTGCCGTCGATGCCATGGGCGTGGACGAGCAGGGAGAGCCCAACATCCGTCTGGTTGGAACCAACGTTGAGCTGCGCGGTCGCGATATCTATCGACATCTCAAAGACGCCCGCTTTGCCGCGCTCATGGCATGCACCCTCGGCATGGACGCCGAGCGTCGTCTGCGCACCACGGGAACCCAGCAGCCCCTAGAGGGAGCCGTGCTCGATGCCGCGTGCTCCGCCTATGTGGAAGCTGCCGTCGAGCAGATGGACCAGCAGGTCAAGGCTGCGGCCGCCGCACACGGACTCGCCGGTAACTGGCGCTTCAGTCCCGGCTACGGCGACTGCCCGCTTACGGCTCAGCGTTCAATCGTGGCTGCACTCAACGCCACGCGGCTCATTGGGCTTACCGTCACACCTACCAGCCTGCTCATGCCCACCAAGAGCGTGACCGCGGTGATCGGCCTGTTTGACGGCGAGGTCCACGACGCCCAGAGTCGCCCCACCTGCAATATCTGCCGCATGCGCGAGCACTGCCGCTTCCGCGCCGCCCACACCACCTGCTATTCCAGCCATTAGGAGCCCCCGATGTTCACCCCGCTTATCACTCATGATCTGGACGGCGCCGCGCTGGCGGCGCCCGTTGATGCTGCCCGCCGCAAGGGCGCCACGTACAAGACGCGCACGATCGACGACCTTTACATTAAGGACGATCGCCTGCGCGCCGCCATCGAGGGCACGGGGCACCTGCTGTTCGACGGCGGCATGGGCACCATGCTGCAGGCGGCCGGCATGAAGGCCGGCGCCCTGCCCGAGCTGCTCAACTTTGAGGAGCCCCGGGTCATTACCGATATTCAGCGTCAGTATGTCGAGGCCGGCTGCGATGTGATCACCGCCAACACCTTTGGCGCCAACGCCCACAAGCTCGACGGTGCCGCCACCGTGGCAGATGTCTTTGCCGCCGCCGTCGCCTGCGCCCGCGCGTCCGGTGCCCGCTACGTCGCCGGCGATATCGGCCCCATCGGTGCGCTGCTTCGCCCCTTGGGTACCCTCAGCTTCGACGAGGCCTATGACCTCTTTGCCGAGGAAGTGCGCGCTGGCGTCGACGCGGGTGTGGACCTCTTTATTATCGAGACCATGACCGATCTTGCCGAGATCAAGGCGGCGGTCCTTGCCTGCCGCGAGAACTCCGAGCTGCCCGTCTTTGCCACCATGACCTTTGAGGAGGACGGCCGTACCTTCCTGGGCACGAGTCCCGAGGTTGCCGCCATCACGCTCGACGCCATCGGCGCCGACGTCCTGGGCATTAACTGCAGCCAGGGACCGGCCGAGCTCCGAGGACTCGCCGCACGCATGCTCACCGTTACCGACAAGCCCGTTATGGTGCAGGCCAACGCGGGACTCCCCCACGTGGACGACGACGGTAACACCGTCTTTGACATCCAGGCCCCCGAATACGCCAAGGCCGTCGCCGGCATGATCGCCGACGGCGTAAGCGTCGTGGGCGGTTGCTGCGGAACCACGCCGGCGCACATGGCAGCGCTGCGCACGCTTATCGACAACCACACGCCCTGCCCGCGCCACCGCAAGCCCAGCATGTCGGTCACAAGCGCCCAGACCGTGGTGGACCTTCCCTGTGACGGCCACAAGATCGCCGTCATCGGCGAGCGCATCAACCCCACCGGAAAAAAGCGCCTGCAGCAGGCCCTGCGCGACGGCGACCTGGACTACGTCGTAAGCCAGGGCATCAGCCAGCAGGAGCAAGGCGCCGACATCCTGGACGTCAACGTGGGCCTGCCCGAGATCGACGAGGTCAAGATCATCCAACAGGCCACCGAGCAGCTCCAGGGTTCCACGCTGCTGCCGTTGCAGATCGACTCCACCGACCCCGCAGCCGTCGAGGCCGCCGTGCGCCGCTACGCCGGCAAGCCCATCATCAACTCGGTCAATGGCAAGCAGCAGATCATGGATGAGATCTTTCCGCTGGTCGCCCATTACGGCACCAACGTCGTCGGCCTCACGCTCGACGAAGGCGGCATTCCCGATACCGCCGAGGCTCGCTTCGCCATCGCCGAGCGCATCGTGGCCGAGGCCGCCCGCTACGGCATCGGACCGGACCGCATCCTCATCGACTGCCTGGTCATGACCGCCTCGACCAATCAACGCCAAGCCGAACAGATCCTGCGCGCCATGTCCCTGTGTAAGGAGCGTCTGGGCGTCAAATGTGCGCTCGGCGTGTCGAACATCAGCTTTGGTCTGCCCGCCCGCCCGCTGCTGGGCTCGGTCTTTTTGGCTGCCGCTTTTGGCGCGGGCCTGGACGCCCCCATCATGAACCCGGGCTCCAAGCGCTTTATGGATACCGTCTACAGCTATCGCGTCTTGAGCGTTGAGGACGAGGGCTCGACCGGATACATCGAGCGCTACGCCGGCTGGACCGATCCGTACAAGATCACCGCGAACCCGGCGGCGGCTCAGACAGTATCGACCGACACTGTGCCCGCCGCTGGCACCGACGGCAGCGACGGCAACGACGACCCGATTCGTCGCATGGTCGTCTCGGGCCGCAAAGGCGAGATTGCGGCCGAGACCGAGCGTCTGCTGGCTGACCACGACGCCATGGACCTCATCAACAACCACTTTATCCCCGCCCTCGACGAGGTTGGCGTCCTCTTTGACCAGGGAAAGTTCTTCTTGCCGCAGCTCATGGCCTCGGCCGAGGCCGCGCGCGTGGGTTTTGACACCATCAAGCGCCTGATGCCCGCCGGCGAGATTGCCGACAAGGGCAAAATCTGCGTGGCCACCGTCAAAGGCGACATCCACGACATCGGTAAGAACATCGTCAAGATGCTGCTCGATAACTACGGCTATACCGTCTTTGACCTAGGCCGCGACGTCGACCCGCAGGAGGTGCTCAAGATCGTACGGGAGCGCGACATCAAGCTCGTCGGCCTCTCGGCGCTTATGACCACCACGGTCGTCGCTATGGAGGAGACCATCAAACTGCTTCATGCCGAGGTGCCGGGCGTCAAGATCATCGTAGGCGGCGCCGTACTCACCCCCGAATACGCCAAGCAGATCGGCGCGGACTACTACGCCAAGGACGCCGCCGAAAGCGCTCGTATCGCCGAAGAGGTCTTTGGGCAGTAACACAACGGAAACAACCGAGCACCAAAACGTGCCGCATGCGCCACTTGGCACGTGCGGCACGTTAGAATAGACAAGACTATGCTCGTTTTGCAGATAGGAGTGCAAGGATGGCGATCACGCCCGCAGAAATCGCGGAAACCCGCGGCATGGTTGAGGAGCAGAACCTCGACATCAGGACCATCACCATGGGTGTTTCGCTCATGGGTTGCGGCGACGAGAACCTCGACCGCATGTGCACGAAGATCTACGACCACGTGACGCACACGGCTGAGCATCTGGTCGAGACCGCCGAGAACCTCGAGCGCGAGTACGGTATCCCCATTGTCAACAAGCGCGTTTCCGTCACCCCGGTGGCGCAGATTGCCGCGTGCTGCAAGGATGAGGACCTCACCCCCATCGCGCATGCCCTCGACCGCGCGGCCGAGACGCTCGGCATCGATTACCTGGGCGGCTTCTCCGCACTCGTCCAGAAGGGCATCGGCGACGCCGACCGCCGCGTCATTCAGTCCATCCCCCAGGCGCTCGCTACCACCAGCCGCGTCTGCTCCAGCGTCAACGTCGCCAGCCTGCGCGCCGGCATCAACATGGACGCCGTGCTCATGGCGGCTCAGACCATCATCGATGCCGCCAAGCTTACGGCAGATGAGGATTCCGTCGGTGCTTCCAAGTTTGTCTGCTTTGCCAACATGGTCGAGGACTCCCCGTTTATGGCGGGCGCCGTTCACGGCGGTGGCGAGGCCGACGCCGTCATCAACGTAGGCGTCTCGGGCCCCGGCGTTATGGCCGCAGCCCTGGAGAAGCTGCCCGATTCCGCATCGATGATGGAAGTCGCCGAAAAGATTAAGCAGACCGCCTTTAAGATCACCCGTGCCGGCGAGCTCATGAGTCGCGAGGCCGCCCGTCGCCTAGGTGTCGAGAAAGGCATTGTCGACCTGTCGCTGGCGCCTACGCCTGCCGTCGGCGACTCCGTCGCGCGCATCCTCGAGATCATCGGCGTGGGCACCTGCGGTGGCCCCGGCACGACCTGCGCGCTCGCCATGCTCAACGATGCCGTCAAGAAAGGCGGCGTCATGGCCAGCTCCAGCGTGGGCGGCCTCTCGGGCGCCTTTATCCCCGTGTCCGAGGACGCCGGCATGATTGCCGCCGTCGAGGCCGGCGCGCTTTCGCTCGAGAAGCTCGAGGCCATGACCTGTGTGTGCTCCGTTGGCCTGGACATGATCGCCATTCCCGGCGACACCCCGGTCGAGACTATCGCCGGCATTATCGCCGACGAGATGGCCATCGGCGTCATCAACAATAAGACCACGGCCGTGCGCGTGATCCCCGCCATCGGCAAGGGCGTGGGCGACTGCGTCGAGTATGGCGGCCTGTTTGGCCGTGCGCCCATCATGCCAGTGAACCCCAACGCCGGCACCGTGCTTGCCCACCGCGGTGGACGCTTCCCGGCGCCGCTGAACTCGCTCAAGAACTAGCTGAAGGGTTCGGGCGGGAGTCCCGGTGAGGGCAAATATATAAGGTCGCCTGCTCGGACAGTCCTGACTCGCACGGAGAGCACATTAAGTGCTCTCCGGCTCGTGCGGAACTCGCGATCGACCTTATATATTTGCCCTCACCGGGGCTCCCGCACAACGGGACCTCAGTTGGGTTCTATCCCGGTTGCAGTTGCTTCGCTCCTGCACCACTTGGCTGGTGCGGCGGTTTGGCGTTGGAACGGTTCTTTTTCTGATATATGCTGGTTGCGGCTCTTCTTTTGGGAGGAGTCGCTTTTTTGTTGTGAGGAGGGATGGCCCGTGGTTGATGGTGTAATTCAATCTGAGCTTCTTTCTGCGGATTGGAATGGCGAATGGATGCGTCTACAGGCTGCTCGGCGGCGTTGTGCTGTCACGATGGTCGCCAACTCCAGCCCGCGCTATGACCTGCACGTGATGAATGTCATCGGCGCCTCGGTTACCCGTAGCAATGGCTTTGTGTACGCCTTTAACATCCTTATTCAGATGGATGCACTACCGCAGGTCACGTATTTTGAATCGCCCCGTCGTGACACCTTCGATAGCCTCGAGGCCGCCGTGGCAGACCTCTCCCGTATGCTCGAGCATGGCAACGAGGATAAGATCGATCGTCTGCGCGACTATATCGCCCAACATATGATCGAGAACCCCCATGCCGGCGAGCCGGGATCCAAGGGCGTGCCGCAGGGACGTTACATGCTCGACCACATCCGCAAGGTCCGATGGGCGTTTATCGCCTGGGAGCCGGTCTCTGCGCCCCGACCGTAGCCCATCTAAAGTATGCATCGTCTACCCGCCCGGCATCCGCATTCTTTGCGAACTGGCAAACGCGCTCCACACCGCGCCGTTCCTGCGCTATCGTGGGACAGCTCACGTAGATTAAGGCCCCATCGCGGGGCGCCCCATACATAGAAAGCGAGATCCCATGGCACTGACAGGAGCCCAGGTCAAGCAGCTTCGCAGCATGGCCCATCACCTCAACCCCGCCATCATCATCGGTAAGTCCGATGTCAACGAGGGTACCGTCGAGCAGACGGTCGCCTACCTGGAGAAGCACGAGCTCGTTAAGTGCTCCGTGCTGGACGGCTCCAGCCTTTCTGCCCGCGAGGCCGCCGAGGAACTCGCCGAGCGCTGCCACGCCGACGTCGTTCAGGTTATCGGTCGCAAGTTCTCGCTGTATCGAGAGTCCTCGCGCAAGGATATCGAGAAGATCAAGCTCGTCTAAGAGCCAATCGGTTCACACAGAGCAAGCCTGCGGGCGTCCGAACAATACGGGCGCCCGTTTTTTATCGCTCAATGAACGGTCGGTTGACCCTGCTTTCGACCAGACGCTCGTAGAGACGCTTGGTCTCGGGCTCGGGAACGCCTGCGACCTGTTCCTTAAGATGATGGATATGCCCGCTATAGAGCTCGACGATATCGCGGCGTCTCCCCGCCGCTCCGTACACGCGCATGGCGCATCGCACCATGTCCTCGCGTGCGGTCTCCTGACGTAGCCCCGCTTCTGCCAGCCAGATTGCCGACTGCAGGTCGTTTTCTTCCAAGGCAGCGCTTGCTCCCACAATCATGCAGTCGATAAACTTCGACTGCATGATGCGGCGCATGCGCAAAAAGTACGTCGGATTGCAACCGTTGGGGATATACAGCGGTCCGGTATAGAGCTGTTCGATCTTAAGACACAGCTCGACCAGGTGAGGCCCACGCACTCTTGTGCGATTACCCAAAATCTCGCGGCTTATCTGCTCAAATAGCTTCACATCGGTCTTAACGTAATCCCTGTTGAGGCCAAGGCAGTCGTTTTGAATCAGGACGCACGACTTGCCATCTGGCGTGGGTCCCAAAGCGGATCGTAAGCGTGACACAGTCGAATACAAGTTGTTACGGGCGCTACTGTACTCGGCATGTGGCCACAGTTCCATAGCCAAGGTCTCGCGATCGACAAACGAATCGATACCCAACGCAAGCCGCTCGGCAAGCGTTGCCGCTTTCTTACGACGCCACATCTTGTCTGTGATGGGAAATCCGTCGCGCTCGGCACGAAACGTGCCAAACATGCGAATCTCGATATGATCGATAGCGTCGACGGGTTCGACCTCGCCGACCTGGAACAGCCGCTCGCTCTCTCCCTCCAAATCGTCGCGCAGCGAATATCGCGATAGCTCACGCACCGGGAGCTTCTTTCGAATCTTGGCAGCAGGCTCGCCCAGGCAATGCATCGCAAGGCGTGCAAACAGCCGATACGCTGGCTCCAGAATCCCAGAACGATTCATAGACATCCAGGCGGCAAGATCGCTGTCACGGCCCGCAGACGCCAAATGCAGCGCTACGACCCAAGCCTCCGCGCCGCCGACTTGTGTCCGACTTAGGTCGAGCAGCTCTGCCTCTTCTCGTACCGACACCATCGACGTATTGCGAAGGCTTGATGCACGCTCCAACAGCAACGCGTTGTCGCGCATGTATGCGATCGACTCGTCAGCAAGCTTGAGTACCTGGACCGCGCGGAACTTCGCGTTGACCGGGCGCCCCTCGGCGAGCGCCTGCCAGCCTTCAAGTAGCAGGCCAAACAGCTGGATTTGATTATCACGCACGCGCACGGCAAAGCGATCGAGCTCATTAAACGCCGTATCGTCAGTCATTGGCAGGCCTGCAAGCAGACGCCGTGCCGCCAGCACCATACGCACCCAGACAGCCGGTGCCTTAAGCCCACGAGCATCGAGTGCCTCCCGTGTTCGAGACATCTCGTCGTCACGCTCATCGATTCCCATAAAGGACCCATCGAAGAGCTCCACCAACATCCGATCTGCCCGTATGAGAATCTCTGCAATATCGAGTTCGCAATCATATACCTTGTTCGCCTTGAGTCCCGAAAGCGCTGCGCCGTCTTTCGCCTGTTCGGTCAGCCGGCTCTTAACCTCGATATGCGCCGACAGCATATCGAGCGCAGCACAAGATGCCTCATTTTTTGGTAGAGCAGGATTGGCTGGAAGCCCAAGCTCGCAATCTCCATAACAGACGACCGTAAGCACCTGGGCGACTTTCCAAGAAACCAAATCAATCTCGCGGACCGACTGTGCGCTCGCATGTTCGACAATCGAGGCCATATACCGGGCCAGTTTAGTATTCGAAACGCTTACCGCCGCCAAATAGACACCAAGTGCCTCGGTGGGCGTCGGCTCCAACGCGGGCTTGTCGGCATCCGTCGTCCTCAGTACCGCGCGACAGACATCCCCTCCATGCCCAGTCAGAGCCAAATCGACACCATACTGTCCAGCAAGCTCAAGGACGGCGTCGCGATCCAAAAAGGCATCTGCCAAATCCATCGCAGCATCGCATCGGCCCGCCTTGAGCAGAATGCGTGCCGCGCGCATAACGAGCTCTGGACGTATTTCCGCAACCATTTTTCGTAATCTCAGGCGCGCGTTATCCTCGGTGCCCATACACGTAAAGCTTCGGTCGACCGGATCGACACCAAAAATCGGATAATCACGAACAAGATAGGACTGATCGATCATGGAGAGCCTGACACCGCATGCCTCAAGTTCCGCAATCTTGCCCTCGCCCATCAGGGCCATCACACATGCCACGTTAAATAGGGCGCCGTTATCGATTGATGCCATATCGGCAAGTGCCGAACCGTATACGTTGACAATCTCGTTTTCGAGCAAGCTGGCAACGTCGCCCTCTCCGTACAGCCCCGTCTGCATAGCCGAAACCAACTCGGGAACACCCTGTGTGAGCTGGTAAAAATCGAGCGACGTGCTAATCGAGAACGCCGATGCCCAAGCCGAATACTCATAGGCATGCACCTTGAGCATCTGCGCATTGATCTTGACCGAGTCACCCAACCCGCGAATCAACTGGCGATTTGAGGGGCGGCAGGTGACAAAGACCCCGATCCCCATAGTGCGCAGGCCTCGTATTCGATCGATAAGCTCCTCGGTATCTTGCTGATCGAGGTTGGGGACGTTATCAATCGCAATCAACGATCGCGGTTTGTCCTCAAGTTCATCTGTGACCACTTCGAGCTGCATAAACACCTCGCGGGCAATCGCGCGGTCAGCCTCGATGATTCGTACCAGACCGCGCGTCGGGTCGCTTTTGACTTCCTGAGTGTACTGAAGCAATATCGATGTTTTCCCAAACCCATCTGGTGCATAGAGCAACACAATGCCCGCCTTGCGGCCCTTGACAATCAACTCGCTCATCAGGCGATCACGTCGGACCATATAACCTGTGCCCAATGGCGCCAATTCGAGATCGTCCGTATCGTTCAGCCCGTTCATCATGCTCGCTCCTTACCTCGGCCACATGGACACCGTAATCGCAAGACAGCCCAAGCCATCCTGTAAATCGAACGACGCAGAGTTTTAGGTTGTCTTTCGGTTCGCATTTGGCAAGTTTTTGTTCAGCGAGCGCCGATTGAAACTTTTCCCCCAACCAACCGGTCTTTGCGCAGGTCAATGCGCTTGCCAGCATGTCCCACTCATTTGGCAGTGTAACGCAATGGGGCTTGTAATATTTTGTTGCGCAACTCGCCTACGCACTGCTACCGTTTGCGACTCATTAGTAGCATATTTGAATAGAATATGCTAGAGAATGCATCACACTATACGAGGCACCACCGTCAAGCTTTTGGCAAGCTAATGTTATGCACACCATAAAGCCCGCGCTCATTCTGATTCCGCTGGCAGATATTGCGGACGGACGCAGCATAGGGGCCCATGAGTCTATAAGCTAGCCGCCATCCCGCATATGCATAATAAAAAAGGCCCCCGCAGAACGGGAGCCTGTAACAAAGTAATAACAAATCGCTCGGATTGTACTACTCGCAGAGCGAAAGGGCAGCCTCGTCGGCAACGACGACGCAGTTGGTGTGCAACTGCAGGATCGAAGCCGGGCACTCGGGCGTAACCGGGCCATAGCACATATCGTGAACAGCCTGAGCCTTGGCCTCGCCGTTGGCGACGACCAGGATCATGCGGGCATACATGATGGTCTGGGTACCCATGGTGTAAGCCTGGCGGGGAACGTCGTCGATGCTATCGAACAGGCGGCTGTTGGCCTGAATGGTGCTCTCGGTGAGGTCGACGCAGTGCGTACCCTTGGAGAAGTGGTCATCGGGCTCGTTGAAGCCAATATGACCGTTATTACCAATGCCGAGCAGCTGCAGATCCGGGTAACCGGCGGCAGCGACGATCTTATCGTACTCGGAGCAGGCAGCGGCGGCATCGGGGTTGGAGCCATCGGGCACGTGCGTGTTATTCAGATCGACGTTGATGTGATCGAAGAAGTTCTCGCGCATGAAGTAGTGATAGCTCTGGGGATCATCGTGCGAAAGGCCGCGATACTCGTCCAGGTTATAGGTGCTGACCTCGGAGAAGTCAATATCGCCCTTCTTGTACCAATCGGCGAGCTGCTTGTAGGCGCCAATCGGAGTGGAGCCGGTGGCAAGACCGAGCACGCAATCGGGCTTAAGGATAACCTGCGCCGAGATGATATTGGCGGCCTTGCGGCTCATATCCTCGTAGTCTTTAGCTTTAATGATCTTCATTACGCATCCTTTCTCGTAGAAGAGAGGCAAGGCTCCCCTTACAAGCACTTGCCCGCGGCCTGCGTCGGCCGCAACCAACGTGTGCGGCCACCAGGGCGAGGTCGCGTAATGTATGTATCTCGTGTCTAGCCGCGTCGAGGCCCCTGCCCGTCCACGGTGACCCGAAGCCTTTTAGCCTCGGACAATTTCCATCTTGCCACGGAGGGCGCCCTCTTTCAAGGGCGCCCTCCGTAAACGTGTTTGAATTGTAGGCCAAAGGGCAAGCGAACGAGTTAGCGCTCGCGAGCGACGATGAGCTGATCCATCTCCTCGACATGCTCGCCGACGGAGCCCTTGATGCTCGAGAACTCAACAGAGTTGCACACCAAAATGGGAACCGTCACATCGTAGCCCTCGGCCTCGATTGCCTCGCGTTCAAACTCGATAAGCACATCGCCCTTATGGACGATATCGCCCACCTGTGCATGCACGGTAAAGTGTTTGCCCTCGAGCTGAACGGTATCGAGTCCAACGTGGATTAAAACATCCAAGCCATCGACCGTGTTGAGCGCAACGGCGTGTCCCGTTGGAAAAATCGCCTCGATCTTGGCATCCGCAGGTGCAATCACGCGCGTGCCCGTAGGCCGAATGGCAACGCCTTGGCCCAAAAGGCCAGTGGCAAACGTCTGGTCGTTAACCTCGGAAAGCGGAATGACATCGCCCGAGATGGGAGCATCCAGCGTAAGGACTCGACCACGCATACCAAAAGACCTTAGGACTTTAGTGAACATGCTCCCCCTTGGACATACCAATAATCAAAACCAGCTTACTAGTTTACCACTTGGCATTGGTTTTTGACCATTAGGGAAGTTCGCGCTTGACAACCTCGACGATGTCGTCAACGACGCGCTGAGTCAGCTCGTGCGTCTCGGCCTCGGCCATCACGCGAACCAGCGGCTCGGTACCGCTCGGGCGCACCAGAATGCGGCCGCGACCGTTAAGCTCCTTCTCGGCGGCAGCGACAGCGTCCCAAATGGGCTGGCAATCGTCCAGACCGGCCTTGTTGTCGGAATGCACGTTGACGAGCACCTGCGGGTACTTCTTCATGATGCCGGCAAGGTCGGTGAGGGAGCGGCCAGTGCGCTTGAGCACGGCCAGCAGCTGCAGCGCCGTCACCAGGCCATCGCCGGTGGTGTTGTGCTCCAGGAAGATGATGTGGCCGGACTGCTCTCCGCCGATAACGGCGCCGTCCGCGAGCATGCGCTCCAGCACGTAGCGGTCGCCCACGGCGGTCTGCACCATCTCAAAGCCCTGTTCCTTCATAGCGATGGAAAAGCCCAAGTTGCACATAACGGTCGAGACGATCTCGGAGTTGGCGAGCTTGCCGCGAGCGGCGAGGTCAGAGCCGCAGATGGCCAGGATGTAATCACCATCGATCTCGTTGCCCTCGCTGTCCACGAACAGCACGCGATCGGCGTCACCGTCGTGGGCCAGGCCGATGTCGGCGTGGGTGCGCAGTACGAGCTCGCGCAGGGGCTCAAGATGAGTGGAGCCGCACTCGACATTGATGTCGGTGCCACAGTAGTCGGTATTGATGGCGTGGACCGTGGCGCCCAGACGCTGAAGCGCGGCAGGCGTGGTCTGGCAGGAAGCACCGTGACCGCAGTCAACGGCAACGACCAGGCCGTCGAGCTTAAGGCCGTCGAGGGTGCTGATAGCGTGGTCGACGTATGCCTTGCGAGCGTCCTTCATCTTGATGATGTGGCCCACACCGGCGCCGGTCGGCAGCGTGTCGGCAGCCATGGCCTCCTCGGACATGACCCAGGCGCTAATCTCTTCTTCAACGGCATCGGGAAGCTTCATGCCCTTGCGGCTAAAGAACTTGATGCCGTTAAACTCCGGCGGATTGTGCGAAGCGGAGATGACGATGCCGCCGTCGAGCTCGTTTTGGACGGTGAGCAGCGCCACGGCCGGCGTAGGGATAACGCCGCAGCAGTGCGGGCGACCGCCCTCGGCCATAATGCCAGCGGTCAGAGCGCTCTCGAGCATGGTGCCCGAAAGACGCGTGTCGCGGCCAACGCAAATGTCCGGACCAAGGAACTTGGTCGCCGCACGGCCAAGGCGAAACGCGAGGTCGCACGAGAGGTCGGCGTTGGCGACGCCACGGACGCCGTCGGTGCCAAAGATGTTCTGGGGCATAGGATCGCTCCTTCCCAAGTGGGCAAAACGCACTCGCCCACCCTAGTCGAAAAAGAAAAGCGGGACCCGCCGAGCAATCGGCAGGCCCCGCTTGTACATTGTATCTCGTAAGGAGAAAAACCTTAACGCTTGGAGAACTGGGGAGCGCGGCGGGCCTTCTTGAGGCCGTACTTCTTGCGCTCGACCACGCGAGCATCGCGCGTAAGGAAACCGGCCTTCTTGAGGTCAGCACGGTAGTCGCCAGCGTTCAGAAGAGCGCGAGCGATGCCCAGGCGCAGAGCGCCGGACTGACCGGAGATGCCGCCGCCATCGCACAGAGCGATAACGTCGAACTGACCGGCGGTATCGGTCACCTTGAAGGGAGCAAGGGCGTTCTCAACGAGCTGATGACGGCCGAAATACTGCTCGGCGTCACGCTTGTTGATAGTCACCTTGCCGGTGCCGGGGACGAGACGGACGCGGGCGACGGCGTTCTTACGACGGCCGGTACCCTGGTAGACAACGGTGTTCTCAGCCATCTTTAAGCCTCCAGCTCAATCTTCGTGGGGTTCTGGGCAGCATGCGGATGCTCGGCACCAGCGTAGACCTTAAGCTTGGTCATCTGGGCACGGCCGAGGGTGGTCTTGGGCAGCATGCCGCGAACGGCGCGCTCGATGACCTTCTCCGGGTGCTTCTCCATAGCCTGGTGGAAGCTCTCAGCCTTGAGGCCGCCGTTGTAGCCGCTGTGGCGATAATAGGTCTTCGTGTCGGCCTTGTTACCGGTAAGCTGGACCTTATCGGCGTTGATGACGACAACGAAGTCGCCGCAGTCGCTGTTGGGCGTGAACTGGGGCTTGTTCTTACCGCGCAGGATCATTGCGATCTGGGTGGCAAGACGGCCCAGGACAGCACCATCGGCGTCGACGAGAACCCAGTTGCGCTGGACCTCGCCCTGCTTGGCGTAGTGAGTCGATTTCGAAATCACTTAGACTCCTCCATGTACAGTACGTGTTGTTACAGAGATTCACGGGGCTCTGCAAGTAACCCGTCCATATTACCCCGCCCGTCGCCCGAGTCAACAGGTATTTTGGCTCTGACCAGACTTTCTGCACATGTCGTCCATCGGTAATGATGTCGCGACGCTAGCGCTCGACAAATGCCTTGATATCACTCAGCAGACGCTTTGCCTCCTGACGACCCTGAATATACAGGTCGAGAAGCTTTGCCGGATCGTGCTCGACGTGACCGACCTCGACAGGCTTTTGCGGGGCAACGACCAGCGCGCGACCCTCGCGCTCATACTTCCACAGATGCATGCGCTGGATGTTATAGCGGTCGTGGCGCGTCTCGATAGCCTCGAGCAGGTAGGGGTAGTCGGCATAGCGGGCGCGTGCGGCAGGCATAAACTCGTAGGGCTTTTTCTCGTACGAGCGGTCCTGCGTGACAATGACAACCGCGCGATCGAAGCCGGCCTCCTCCAGCACGTGCTCGATGGGGACCGAATCGGCTACGCCGCCGTCGACGTATTTGTGCCCGTCGATCTCGACCGGCGGCGTCACCAGCGGCAGCGACGTCGAGGCGCGCACGGCATCGAGGTCGAGCACGGCGCTTTTGACCGGCAGGTATGCAGCGGTTCCAAAGAGCATGTCCGTCGCGACGGCGTACATCTCGATGGGGCTCGCGTCGAATGCCTCGTTATCAAAGGGATCCAAGCGGTCCTGGACATCGTTGAAGATGAAGTCGTAACCCACGATGGAGCCCGTGGACGCAAACGATGCGGCACCCATGAAGCGGTTGTCGTTGCAGAAAGTCAGGTTGATGCGGTTGGCACGGCCGATCTGGTGCGACTTGTAGTTCACGCCGTTGAGGGCGCCGGCCGATACGCCATATACTGCCGGAATCTCGACGCCGGCTTCCATGAGGACGTCGAGCACGCCCGCGGTAAATTGCCCGCGGAAGCTGCCGCCCTCCAAAACGAGCGCGACCTTGCCGGCGTTCTTTGCCTTATCTTCTGCCGTCATGTTGACCTCCTACTGTTTCGTTTTGGCCTTCTTCTACCCAGTTTTGAGATGGCGAGCGCATGGGTTTTGGAGTTGAGTAGGACGGGGCGGCTGGCGGAAAGCACGTCCCGTTCTGGGGGGCGATTCCGGGATGGACTTTCCGCTTGAGCTGCCATTGGGAAAGCATGTCCCACTCCACAGCTCGATTCCGGGTTGCAGTTTCCGCTTGAGGCGTCAACGTGAGTAGTCAATTTGGGACGGGGCTATTTTAGCTGCCCTTTGACTGTCGACGAATTATTGGGGATCGGAACTAATATCGACTGGCTTATAGGGGTAGCTAAAATAGCCCCGTCCCAAATTGACTACTCCACCTTGTAGAGGCTTTGCGCGGAGAATCCGCGTATTTGCTTCGCAAATCCGCACCGGCTTCGGCCGCCTGCCGGCGTCCTCGCCCGCGGGCTAAAAACGCTTACGCGTTTTCTTTACGCCCGCGCCCTGCATAGAGTTCGATTCTCCGCGGTATCTATATGTAATAAAAAAAGCAGGTAGAAACACTTCTCTACCTGCCTGTAACTATTGGTGGAGGCGCGGAGAATCGAACTCCGGTCCACGAAAGCCCCCTGATTGGCATCTCCAAGCTCAGTCGCTGGTTTAGTCTCGGACGCTTTGCGCGCAGCGACACGCTCGCGGCATCCCAACCGGTTCGGTCTTAGCCCGCGCCATACCGATTACGTGCGCGGGAGCATTCCCCTAACATGACGTCGCGCCGGTGTCGGGGAAATCACCGGGTTGACGCGCCGCTATAAACTAAGCAGCGAGAGCCATAGGCTCAAAAGAAGAGTTGTTGTCAATTCAATTTGACGGTACCCCTGTTTAACGAGGCGAGGAGACCTCGGCTTGCTTCCTCTCTCAGAGCTATCGTGTCGAAACCAGTCGCCCCCGAATGTTGGGAAAGTCTGGATGGTATCGGGCCTGCAAACACCCGATAACCGTCGACTTTTCAAGGAACACGCGGGGTAAACCCCGCTCGTGGATAGCTATCTTACCACGTTCTAAAGGCAGACACCTGCTCTATGCACGAGCTGTGAAGACCCTAATGTGCGCCATACTTCGCATTTTTGCCACTGAACACGTCACGTATATTTTCGCCAAGCAAAATTGACCCGTCGAAAGGACCGTTATGGATACCAAGCAGCAACTCATCAATGCCCTCGCAGGCCTGGGCTCGACCATTACCGAAGCCATGGATGTCATCGAAGGCTTTGTCCCCTGTGGACATCCCGCCCTCACGGTATCGAACGCCCTTGTTGCGCTGAACGCTGACGATGATGCAGCTCTCGCCCAGCAGTTTGAGACCGTCGCGGGCTTTATCGACCACGTGAGCGAGAACCGCGGCGTGGCCGCCTACCACGGCATCGAGGTCGAGCTCGCGGGTCCCAAAGCCGATCTGCTTGCAGCAATCCGCGAGGTAGGCGCCCTTATGCAGACCGCAGGCGTCAAGAACACCCAGGTCAACGAGTGGGTCTACCGCAGTCTAGCAGCACTAAACGATTCCGACGAAAAGGCCGCCGAGAAGTTCGTCGAAGCTCCCGTCATCAAGGCAGCGCTTTTGTAATTAAAGGATGCGTGGCCTTCTGAGCGCCGACGTTCCGAAGGCCACGCAAACAGTTCGCGCTAACCGATAGCCGCGCCACCACGTTCGGCCAAAGCTAGAATCGGCATCATTTGGCGCGGGGTCTTTGCTGCAAGATCGGCATGTTCGAGCAGCTTGCGATTGTTGGTCACCAAGTAATCGATCTGCGCGCGCTTGCACGCGGCGAGCACCAAGTTGTCCTCGTAATCGCGATGGAGCGCTAAGTATTTGTCGGCCAGCCAAAGGTCCGATGCATCAGCGCCCACGGCCGTGGCGTTTTCGGTCATGTTCCGAACAAACGCCGACGCCGCATCGCCAATTGCACGGACAGATGCCTCGTCGAGCGCTCCCCCGCCGGCAAGAACGCTACGCTTCGGCTCGTGTTGGACAACGTACAGCACGTCCTTGGCGATATGCACCGGAAAGAACAGCAACGCCCCCGTCTCCGTCGCCTGCCCAATAAACGTACGCGCGGCAAGCGACTCGGTATGGTCGGCGCAAAACGAATCGACCCATACGTTGGCATCCACCATGATCTTAAGGGGGCCTCCACTCACAGGATCATCCCCTTTTGGCGATAATGCTCATCCATGGCTTCGGGATAGACTGTGTCCCAGCTGCGGTCATCAGACGCAGATGATGTATCGATGCCCAGGTCCGCGTAAAGCTGATCCACCGCCGCCCATGATGCGACAAACGGCGAGGTGGCACCAGCACTAGGCGGTTGGTCGTCAACGGCCGACAACACCTCTTCGCACGAACCGCCACCCTGCGCTACCTTGGCCACCACCTTTTTGATGAGCTCGGGCAGTGACCCGCCCGAAAGCCGCAGCGCCTCCTCGGCACGGTTCTTGACCTGGCGATCCACGCGAACGTTCACCTGCGCCATGCCGCTAGCAGCACCCACGTCGATCTCGCTCCCTTCAATTGCTAGCCTCGATAGCAACACTATATAGAGACGCTATCAATTGGGGTCAAATGCAAAAGGCCTGCGCCCGGACGACACCGATGCCGTCTGGGCGCAGGCCAGATAACGTGGGCAAACACGTCTGCTAACGCAGGTAAGCCTTCGCGTTGCTCGGGCTGTAGGCGATCGTCGAGCCGTTGTGCAGCATCGACGATGCCTGCGAGGCAATCGCGCCGGTAATGCCCAGTGCCAAGAGCGCCGAGTTGGTGAGCATCACCTTAGAGTAGGAGCTCGTCAGACGATCAACGAGGCCCTGGCTCATACGGCGCAGGCGCACGATCGCAGCAAGATCCGTATCGGTCAAAGTGCGCGGAACCGATGATGGCGCGACGCCCTTCGATGGACGAAGCGATGCCGTGTGCCACGATGTACTCGACGGCAGCATGCCGCACGCAATGCCCTGCACGCAGGCATTCTTTACCGGAGCGCTGGCGAGCAGCTTGATGCCAGCCGTACCAAGCAGAAATCCGCCACCGACAAGCAGGGTGTTAAACGTCGACTTCTACATGTTGCTTCTCCCTTTTGCCGCATTGGACACGGCACGGTGCCTCAGCACCCGAGTGAATAAGTTTGCATGAGCACACTTTTGGATAATAGTTAAGTAGTACTAACTATTAAGGTCAAAAATGGTTAACTTTCTGGAAATCTTAGGGTGCAGACCGGCCGACTTTCGACAATCGGTCTGCCGCAACGTACATCTCCGGCATCCAAGAAAGACTCTCCCCCGTCCCAGCAAATCGAGGTCTAATACTTTTCCCGAGAAGTGAACGAGCAAAATCGGACCCCTGAAGCATCCGCATTTTTTAGTAACAAAACCGCAGGGAAAACTCGGCAAAACCGCAGGAAACAGCGTCCAAATAGTGTCGATGCTTCAGAGGTCCAAATAAGGTCGTTCACTTCTCGGGAAAAGTATTAAGCTTCGCTTTCCACAGCCCAAAAATGTTACCAAGGGACCGTCCCTGCGCCACATCCACAAAAAAATGAGGGTGCCAACGGCACCCTCATTCACCAAATTCCATTCAGCCCGACTGACCAGAACGGCCGAGTCGCCACGGAACCCGGGAGCCCCGGCAGGGCGGGCGCTTGCTCAAAATGAGTTCCCTTCAAAAACAATGGGCGCGCCAACGGCGCGCCCATTCACTCTATTTCCATTCAGCCCGACTGACCAGAACGGCCGAGTCGCCACGGAACCGAGGGGCCGGGCGCAGGGCCTTGCCTCTCAATGAGTTCCGCACGAACAGGAGGCGCCAGTGGCGCCTCCGTCGTGAGTCAGGACTGTCCGAAATTGAGAGGCAAGGCCCTGCGCCCGGCCCCTCGGTTCCCGCTTACGAGAGCGAGGTTCTCAGCAACTCGTTGAAGAGCTTTGGGTTACCCTTGCCGCGGCTCGCCTTCATGCACTGGCCCACCAAAAAGCCGATGACCTTCTGGTTGCCGTCACGATACTGCTGTGCCTGCTCGGCACAGTTTGCCAGCACCTCGTCCACAATCGGCTGCAGTGCGCCGGCATCGCTCACCTGACGCATACCGCGCTCGTCGACGATCTTGTTGGGGTCGTCGCCGGTCTGGGCCATGGCCTCAAAGACCTCATGAGCCTGGTTGGAGCTGATGGCATCGGTCGCCAGCAGCTTGGCAAGCGCTGCCACCTGAGCCGGCGCGATGCCGGACTCGGCGAGCGACACGCCCGCGCCCTTAAGGTAGGCGATCATCTCGTTCACCAGCAAGTTTGCAACCGTCTGGGCCTCCTTGCCAGCCATACCGGCAGCGGAGGCCTCAAAGAACTCGGCAAACTCCGGGTCACCGGCGATTTGCTCGGCATCGGCCGCCTTAATGCCAAAATCGGCCTCAAAACGGGCGCGCTTGGTATCGGGCAGCTCGGGAATCTCACCTCGGCAGCGATCGATGAACTCGTCGTCCAGATCGAACGGCGCCAAGTCGGGGTCGGGGAACAGACGATAGTCGTCAGCCGTCTCCTTCACACGCATGACCACGGTACGCTTGCGGCTGGGCTCCCAGTGGCGGGTCTCCTGATAGATAATGCCGCCCTCCTCGAGCACCTCGGCCTGGCGGCAAATCTCGTAGGCAAGGCCGTCGTGCAGGCTCTTAAACGAGTTGAGGTTCTTAAGCTCGGTTTTGGTACCCAGCTTGGTCTCGCCGCGGCGGCGCAGCGACACGTTGCCGTCGCAGCGCATGGAACCCTTCTCCATGGAGCAGTCCGAAATGCCCAGCGTCACAAAGATGCGACGGAGCTTTTCCATAAACAGGCGAGCCTCCTCAGGCGTACGCAAGTCGGGCTCAGTCACGAGCTCAATCAAAGGCGTGCCGCAGCGGTTGTAGTCGACGAGCGACTCGGCCGCGGCGGTAATGCGGCCCTCGGCACCGCCCACGTGCACCATCTTGGCAGCGTCCTCCTCCATGTGGATGCGCAGGATGCGGATGGGCACCGTGTAGGAACCGTCCTCGCGACGCTCGGGCATCTGCAGGTTGGACGCGTCATAGCTGGCCAGATGGCCGGCACGCTGATTGCCCTCGCGCATGGTCGACGTCATGGACGTAGACAGGCCCTCGGCGTTGGCCGAGGCGCTCGCCAGGCTCTGGGCCTCGGCCTCGCCAAACGCGCAATCGGGGCGCTCTGCAGCACCGCGACCAGTCACGTCCAGGTCCAGGTGACCGTACATGGCAAAGGCGACCGGACCCTGCGTGGTCTGGAAGTTCTTGGCCATATCGGGATAGAAGTAGTGCTTGCGGTAGAACATCGAGTGGCGCTGGATCTCGCAGTTGGTGGCGAGGCCGGCCTTAACGATGCTCTCGATGGCGCGCTTGTTGGGCACCGGCAGGGCGCCGGGCAGGCCCAAGCACACCGGACACACGTTGGCGTTGGGCTCGTCATCGTGGCTGAGCTTGCAGTTACAGAACATCTTGGTATCGAGTGCGGTGAGCTCGGTATGAATCTCCAGGCCGATCACGGCCTCCCAATCCTGCAGGACCTCGGAAAGCTCCTTCATTACAGCTCGCCTCCCTTCCCGGCAAAATCGGGCGCGACGGAAAGCGCGGGCGCACCCGTGGCGGCATCGGCAAAGCCGCGTTCAAGGGCGCGGGCAAACGTGAGCAGCTGACGGTCCTTAAACGCCGGACCCACCAGCTGGGCAGAAACGGGCAGCTGAGTATCCTCGCCCAAGCCCAGCGGCACCGAGATACCACCGTTGCCGCAAATGTTGAGCGAGATGGTGTACAGGTCGGAGAGGTACATCTGCGTGGGGTCGCTGATCTCGCCAAACTTAAAGGCCGTGCGCGGCGAGGCGGGCATGAGGATGGTGTCCACCTTGGCATACGCGGTGTCGTAGTCCTGCGTGATGAGCGTGCGGGCCTTTTGCGCAGCGTAGTAATACTTGTCGTACACGCCCGAGCTCAGCAGGTAGGCGCCGAGCATCTGACGGCGCTTGGCCTCGGCGCCAAAGCCGTGGGCGCGCGACAGCGAGCTCTGGTCGGACAGGTTGGCGCAGCCCTCCTCCTGATAGCCGTAGCGAATACCGTCGAAGCGGGCCAGGTTGGAGAACGCCTCGGCCGGGCCGATGACGTAGTAGGCGGCGATGGCGGCATCCAGGTGCGGCAGGTCGACCTCGACCAGCTCGGCGCCCTGGTTCTGCAGCTCCTGGGCGGCGCGCTGAACAGCGGCCTTGACCTCGGACGTCAGGCCCTCGGCCTCCATAAACGCGGGGATGATACCCACGCGCTTACCCTCGATGCTGTCGTTGAGATGCTCGGTAAAGTCGACGGCGCAATCCTGGCTGGTGCAGTCGTAGGGATCGTGGCCCGCGCCGGTAAGCGCGTTCATGGCCAGCGCGACATCCTCGACCGTGCGGCCGAAGGGGCCCACCTGGTCGAGCGACGAGCCAAAGGCGACCACGCCGTAACGGCTCACGGCGCCATATGTGGGCTTAAAGCCCACCACGCCGCACAGCGACGCCGGCTGGCGAATGGAGCCGCCGGTGTCCGAGCCCAGCGAGAGCGCGACCTCGCCCGCGGCGACGGCGGCAGCGGAGCCGCCCGAGGAGCCGCCGGGCACGCGCTCGGTATCCCAGGGGTTGTTGGTGCGGTGGAACGCCGAGCTCTCGGTGGAGCTGCCAAAGGCAAACTCGTCCATGTTGGCCTTACCCATGGGCAGGCAGCCGGCATCGAGCATGCGCTGGACGCAGGTGGCGGTGTAGACGCTCTGGTAGTTCTCGAGCATGCGGGAAGCGCAGGTGGTGCGCGTGCCCACAAGGTTCATGTTGTCCTTGATGGCCAGCGGCACGCCCGCGAGCGGGGGCAGCGGCTTGCCTGCGGCACGATCGGCATCCACGCGCGCGGCGGCCTCGAGCGCAAGCTCGGGCGCCACCTGCAGGAATGCCTGGACCCCGCCCTCGCGCGCCTCGATGGCGGCAAGGGAGGCCTGGGCCACCTCGGTAGCGGTAAAGTCGCCAGCGGCAACGCCCGCGGCAATCTGGACAGCGGTAAGGGAATCGAAGCTCTGCGCCATTACTCGCTCTCCCCCTCTCCCAAAATGGACGGCACGCGGAAGTAGCGGTCGCGCGCGCTGCCGGCGTTTTCGAGCGCGACGTCGAGCGGCAGGTCGCGCTCGGGCTCGCGCAGGTCATCGCCCATCACGTTGGACAGGCTTCCGATGGGATGGAACGTGGGCTCCACGTCGGGCAAGTCATATTGCAAGACGGGCTCGAGCATCTGGACGGCATCGTTCATGTAGGACGTCATCTGGGCGAGCTCGTCATCGGTCAGTGCGATCTTTGCGTACTCGGCGATACCGCGCACGTCTTTCTCGCTGAGTGCCATAGGCGCTCCCTTCCGCATAACAGTTAAACCGCTCTAGTATACAAGGCAACGCCGGCTTGGAGCAGGCGCTTTACCCAAATGCAGCGAAAACGTAACGAGGGCGGCGGTTGGCAGGCGGCGGGCTGGCGGTTCTGCAGCGAAACCGCACCGTCCATAGCGAAAACCGCCACAAAGGTGCCTGGCCCCTTTGTGATGGCCGGATCCGCAGGATGGCATGACCCGGGGCGCAAACCATCACAACATTCGATATTTTTCGGCAAAATCGCGATTTTCATCGAATGTTGTGATGGTTTTTACTGCTTTGCGGCACGATCCAAACGCCGGCGTCCAAACAGCAGCAGTGCCGCGGGAACCGCCGTCACGACCATACCCGCCCCGATGAGCGTCTGCTGCACGCCAAACGTCGCCGCCAGCCACGGGGCAATCGCCAGCGGCGCCACGCCGGCGAACATATTGCCAAAGCCCATGACCGAGTTGACGCGACCGAGCTGCTCGAGCGGGGCCGTCGTTTGCACGATCGTGTTGTGGAGCGGGTTGACGACGCCCCAGGCCACGCCCAGGGCAATCTGGCCGACGAGGGCTACGCCCACGTACGGCGTCCCCACATAGAGCAAACTTCCCAGGCCCACGGACAGAAGCGCCGCAAGCAGCGTCTTAAGGTTGACCAGGTGCGGCGGCAAGCGGAGCGCGATCACGGCGCCCAGCACCGCGCCCACGCCGCAGGCAGACGAGAGCCAGCCCATCCACTCGACACCGACATGCAGGACATCACGGTAGAAGAATGACTCCAGTGGATCGAAGGCGCCATAGCCAAAGTTCGAAAGGAAAATAATGCAGAACAGCAGGGCGAGGACGCTGTTGGTAAAGACTGTCTTGATGCTGGTCACGAAGGTGACGCGGGTGGATTTATTGGAGTCGGAGCTTTGAATGGCAGTACTTGCCGTTGTGCTGCTATCCGCGGGAGCACTTTCGCGCGCGGCGACGCGACCTGCTTGCGGCCTAAAGCCCCAACCGGCGACGAGCGCCAGTACGGTAAAGATCATCATGAGCAAAAACACCGCGCGTGACGATGCAGCCGCCGCGACAAAGCCGCCCAGTGTGGGGCCGACGATAATGCTCACGTTGGAGGACATGGTGATGGCGGAGTTGATGTCTTTGAGCTCGACAGGGTCGTCGGTGAGATACGCCGGATAGGACGTGGCGACGGGCTGGGCGAATCCTATCACAAAGCCCAGGGGCACCGCGCCGGCAAGGACTGTTCCGGTCGCGCTGCCAAAGGCGATAATCGCCGCGCCGGTTGCCAACGTGCCGAAGATACTCGCCCGGAAATGCCGGCACGGACCCCAAGCGTCAAGCGCCGCTCCACCCGCAAAGGATCCCAGGATCACGAAGACGTTCATAAACAGGACGGCCAGCGATGTCGCAACGACCGAGGCATCGTCCGCATAGGTGAGTGTTCCGATAACACCGATAAAGTAGCTGGTCTGAAAGCCGGTATATATGAGGAAGCGCATTGCCACCAGGTGCTTAGCCTGCGCGGACAACGAAGGGTGAGGTTTTGAGAGAAGAGATACGAGCACGGAGACTCCTCGTTTCATACGAATACGGGCGGTGGACATTCACCACCGTCTGTCAAATCAATCTATCCGCATGAAACATTAAGGACGCATCAGGACCCTTCTCTCCGTTTTTCGCCCGTCATGAACTACTTGGTAGATTGTAAGGCATGTCACAAAAATCTACCAAAGCAAAAACCACCACAAAGATGCCTGGACCCTTTGTGGTGGAAATGACGTTTGCCCAGATAGAACCTGCCAAAATAAACCTGTCCCTTTTTGGCAGGTTCAGCGCCAAGCCTTAAAGGTGGTCTTGGATAAGGTCGCAGATGGCGCGGGCGTCGTTGATGTTGATGGCTCGGGTCGCAAAGCCTGCGTCGAAGGCCTGGCGTGCCAGGGCTTCGTTGCAGGCAAGGGCCAGCGTGCGGCCGTCGACCAGGTCGAGCGAGCTCTTGCCGCGCAGACGGTCGACACCGGAGCGCGCGACCACGATGTTGTCGAAGCCCTCGGTCTTGTAGCCCTCGATGATCACCACGTCGACATCGTTGTAGCGCGACAGCAGCTCGCGCGCGGGCATCTCGTCCTCCTCGCGTGTGTCGGCGTACTCCGCCCAGCGCGTGGCGCAGATGAGGCCCACGTGCTTGGATCCGGCCTGGTGATGGCGCCAGGTATCCTTAGCGGGCACGTCGATATCAAAGCCGTGGTGCCCGTGATGCTTGAGCGAACCCACGCGCAGGCCGCGGCGGGTGAGCTCGGCGATAACCTTCTCGACGAGCGTGGTCTTGCCCGAGTTTTGGTAGCCGATAAACGCGATCGCGGGGACGGCCGGTGTCGGAGCTGCGGGCGCGACGGCGACGGGTGCGCTCGCGGGTGCGGCACCGTCAGTGGCCACGGCCTCAACAGCAGCGGCCTGACGCTCTGCGCGGTCCCACACGCCCGAGCGGCCGCCCTCCTTGTGCAGCAGGCGCACGTCGACGATCTCCATACCGCGATCAACCGCCTTGCACATGTCATAGATCGTTAGACACGCGGCACTCGCGCCGGTCAGAGCCTCCATCTCGATACCCGTCTTGCCCGTCACGCCGGCCGTAACCAGTACGTGAAAGCCAACCTGCCCGTCCGCGCGCGCCGGTGCCCAGCCCTCGGGCACGTCCTCGGCCGGCGTCCCCGCCGGAGCGATGGGCGCAATGTCGCATTTGCTCTTGGTAATGAGCAACGGATGGCACATGGGAATGATGTCGCTCGTGCGTTTGATGGCCATGATGCCCGCCACGCGCGCGCAGGCAAGCACGTCGCCCTTTTTGGCGCGGTCCTGCAGCACCATGGCCTGTGTCTCGGGATGCATGAGGATGGTGCCCTCGGCGATGGCGATGCGATGGGTCTCGGCCTTGTCGGACACATCGACCATGCGCACCTCGCCCTTGGCGTCCACGTGCGTCAGCTCGTTGCGACGTGCGTCACGGGCGGGTTCGGTGGCCGCGCTGGAAGTCGGCTGCGCGGACGCGTCGGCGTTGCCAGCATTCGCCGCGGCCGTGACTTTGTGGGCAGACATCGCGGCCCTGCGAGCGGCCTTGGTGGCGTCGGCGTACCTGCTCTTGGCCATATGATCATCCTCCGATTTGGGACATAAATCGTTGCGTGCCCTCAATTATCGCGTGTTCCTGCGGTTTGTGGGCCACGGCATCGCGCCAAATCGAAAGTACCTGCATATCATCACCACGGCGCAGGGCGTCGCGCACCGAATACTCGGCATCGCTAAACAGGCACGGACGCACGTTGCCATCGGCCGTCAGGCGCAGACGGTTGCAATTCGCACAAAAATGGTTGGACATGGCGCTAATAAAGCCAACCGTTCCCGCCGCGCCCGGAAAGCGCCAATAGCGCGCAGGGCCCGCGCCGGCAGGAGCGTCGTTGATGTCGAGCGGCTCGAGCTCGCCCAGTCCCGTCGCGGTGGCCCCGGCATTGATGCGCGCCCGCAGCTCGTCACTCGGCACGGTATCGCTCGCGTCCCACAGCTCGGGATTGAGCGCGGGCGCATGCGGGTCCACAGCGCAATGCGAGCTCGTGTGCTCGTCGCCGATGGGCATATATTCGATAAAGCGCAGGTGGATGGGACGGTCGAGCGTGAGCCGCGCGAGGGCCGCCACATCCTGGTTGAGCCGGCGCACAACAACGCAGTTGACCTTAACGGGCTCAAAGCCCCAAGCCAGCGCCGCGTCGATGCCGGCCATGGTCTGCTCGAGCCGACCCAGGCGCGTGATCTTTCCAAAGAGCGTAGGGTCGAGCGTGTCGAGCGAGATGTTGACGCGGTTAAGCCCGGCATCTTTGAGCTGCGGCGCCAGCTTGGGCAGCAGGGCGCCGTTGGTGGTGAGCGAGATGTCCTCGATCTGAGGGATCGCGCGGATGTCGCGAATAATCGGAATAATACGGCGGCTGACCAGCGGCTCGCCGCCCGTCAGGCGCACGCGGCGAATGCCCTCCCCCGCCACCAAGCGCACAAAGCGGGCGATTTCCTCGGCGCTGAGTAACTCGTCGTGTGCACGGGGCGCCACGCCATCGGCCGGCATGCAGTAAATGCAGCGGAAATTGCACTTGTCGGTAACGGCAATGCGCAGGTAGTTGATATCGCGGCCAAAACCGTCATGCTGCACGTGCCCGTCCACGCTGCCCTCCCCTCACGCGGCGTTTTATTCTTCGAAAAACATAATACCCCACGAGAGAATCATGCCGACACCCGTACGACAGGACAGGTCGCTTCGAACAAGACCGGCTTTCCAAGCCCATCCTCAACACACAAACCTTGACTCTACAATCGTTGTAGGGTTTTCACTACACTGGTACGGAAACAGACCCAGCCAGAAAGCCCCACCTATGGAACACGACCTCACACGCGGCAATGTCCTTAAGACCATCGCGGTCTTTGCCCTGCCCTATATGCTCTCGTACTTTTTGCAGATGCTCTACGGCATGGCCGACCTGTACATGATGGGGCAGTTTAGCGGTGCCGCCGGCATCACCGCCGTGGGCAATGGCGCGCAGACGCTCTATATCATTACCGTGACGCTCGTGGGTCTGGCCATGGGAACGACGGTTATCGTCGGCCACGCCGTGGGCTCGCGCCGCTTCGATCGCGCCGAAACCGTCATCGGCAACACTATCACGCTGTTTATGGGTGTCTCGGTCGTGCTGGCAGCCATCCTGCTCGCACTGTGCCCACAGATCGTGGCACTTATTGGGACGCCAGCCGAGGCAGTCGAAGGAACCGCCGCCTACCTGCGCATCTGCTTTGTCGGCATTCCGTTTATCGCCGCATACAACATCCTCTCGGCCATTTTTCGCGGGCTGGGCGATTCGCGCTCGCCCATGTACGTGATCGGCGTGGCGTGCATCATCAACATCGCGCTCGATTTTCTGTTTATCGGCCACATGGGGCTCGGCCCCGTGGGTGCGGCACTCGGCACGGTAACCGCCCAGACGGCAAGCGTTGCCCTCGCGCTCGTGTGGCTTAAGAGCCGCCGTACGAACATCCACGTTAAGCGTAGCGACCTGCGTCCCCAGCCCGAGGTGCTCGGCAGCATCCTTAAGATCGGCGTGCCCGTGGCCGTGCAGGACGGCTGCATCCAGGTGGCGTTTATGTTTATCACCGTCATCGCCAACCATCGCGGCCTGGTCGACGCCGCCGCCGTGGGCCTGGTCGAAAAGATGATCAGCTTTTTGTTCATTGTACCGAGTTCCATGGGCGCCACCGTCAGCGCACTCACGGCGCAAAACGCCGGCGCGGGCAAGGGCGACCGTGCGCGTCAGGTGCTCAAAGACGCCATGACCATCTCGGTGGTGTACGGCTGCCTGATCACGGTGCTGATGTGGCTGGTGGCGCCGGCGTTTATTGGCTTTTTTGCCAAGGACGCTGCAGTAGTCGCTGCCGGCACCGGCTATATGCGCAGCTATATTTTCGACGCGATTTTTGCCGGCATCCACATTTGCTTTAGCGGCTTTTTCGCTGCATATGGCAAGAGCTACATCGGCTTTGCGCACAACGTGCTGGCCGTGGCACTTATTCGCGTGCCAGGCGCTTGGCTGCTGTCGAACGCCTATTCCGACACACTGTTTCCCATGGGCATTGCCTCGCCGTGCGGGTCGATTTTGTCGGCAGTCATCTGTGTTGTCGCGTTTACCGTGCTCAACCGGCGCGGGGCTTTTGACAAGTTAGCAGCGTAGCGGGGCAACGCGAAATCGCCCTCATTGACGACATCATCAGCGACGACCCCGCGACCTACGTGACGCAGATCACGATGCCGGTTTCCCCAACAAAGCAAGAACCGCCCGGAAGGCATCGCGCTTTCGGGCGGTTCTTCAATTTGACTATTGATGCCTTAAGCCTGGGGCACCTCACCGGTAGCCAGGATCTGCTCGAGTGCGTCCTCGTCCAGCACGGGTACGCCCAGCTGCTCGGCCTTGGTAAGCTTGGAACCCGCTTTGGGACCGGCAACCAGATAGCTCGTCTTCTTTGATACGCTGCCCGAGACCTTGGCGCCGAGCACCTTGAGCGCCGCGCCCGCCTCGTCGCGCGTGCGGTTGACGAGCGTGCCTGTCAGCACGAAGGTCAGACCCGCGAGCGGCTGTGCGTCGGCGAGCTCGCCTGCCACGCCAGCGTCGGCTGCGGCTTGCGCGTGCGCGGCGCCCAAATCGACCTCGAGCGACAGGCCCGCCTGGCGCAGACGTTCCAGGACGGCAAGGTTCTCGGGCACGGCCAGGAACTGCTTGACGCTCGCCGCAATCTTGGGGCCGATGCCCTCGCACTCGGCAATATCCTCTTCACTCGCCAAGATAAGCTTGTCAATCGACAGGAATCGCTCGGCGATGACCTCCCCCACGCTCTTGCCCACGTGACGGATGCCCAGGGCAAACAGCACGCGACCGAGCGGCTGACTCTTGGACTTGTTGAGCTCGGCGACGATCTTTTCGGCCGTCTTGAGGCCTACCGGAATGGGGTCGCCCTTCTTAACGCCCTTTCTGCTGTTGGAGCTGGCATAGGTGCGCCCCGTGTCCAGGCCGGCGATGTCGTCGACCGTGAGCTGGTAGAAGTCTGCGACGTCGTGAATCAGCCCGGCGGCGATCATCTTGTCGACGATCTCGTCGCCTAGGCCATCGACGTCCATGCAGCCGCGGCTCACCCAGTGGAGCAGGCGCTCCTTGAGCTGTGCGGGACAGTCGATGGACACGCAGCGGTAAGCCACCTCGCCATCCTCGTGGACCACGGGGCTACCGCACACGGGGCAGACCTCGGGCATATACCAGTCGACCGAATCGGCCGGACGCTTGTCGAGCACCGGGCCCACGATCTCCGGGATCACGTCACCCGCCTTGTGCACGATGATGGTATCGCCCTCGCGCACGTTTTTGCGGCGGATCTCGTCGATGTTGTGCAACGTGGCGCGCGCGATGGTGGAGCCGGCAACCGTCACCGGGTCGAACTCGGCGACCGGCGTGAGCACACCGGTGCGGCCCACTTGGATGCGAATTTCGCGCAGGATGGTCTGCTTTTCCTCGGGCGGGAACTTAAAGGCAATGGCCCAGCGTGGTGCGCGAGCGGTAAAGCCCAGGTCGAGCTGCTGCTGGAAGCTGTCAACCTTTACGACCACGCCGTCGATGTCGTAATCCAGGTCGCCGCGGTGCTCGAGCGCCTGGGCACAGAACTCGTGGACCTCGGCCGGCGTGGCACAACGAGCCACGTTAGGGTTGACGCTAAAGCCGGCGCTACGCAACCAGTCCAGAAACTCGCGCTGGCTGTGGACGTGCAGCGGGTCGGTATCGGCGATGGCATAGATAAAGGTGGCCAGATCGCGGCGCGCCGTGACCTTGGGATCCTTCTGACGCAAGGATCCAGCAGCGGCGTTGCGCGGGTTGGCGAAGGGGTCGCGGCCCTCGGCATCGGCCTCTTCATTCAGGCGGACAAAGCTGCCCTTGGGCATATAGACCTCGCCGCGTACCTCGATGGTGCGCTCGCGGTCGGCGCCCATGTGGGCGAGCGCCGGCTCGGATAGGTGCATGGGCACATCCTTGATAGTGCGCACATTAAGCGACACGTCCTCGCCCGTGGTGCCATCGCCGCGTGTGGCCGCGCGCACGAAGGTGCCGTTTTGGTAGGTAAGCGCGACGCCCAGGCCGTCAATCTTGAGCTCGCAGGTATAGGTAACGCTACCGGCACCAAGCGCATCCTCGGTGCGCTGGAGCCATGCGTCGAGCTCGTCCAGATCCATGGCATCGTCCATGGAATACATGCGTGCCATGTGCGTGACCGGCGTAAACTGCTCGCTCACGTAGCCGCCCACGCGCTGGGTATAGCTGTCGGGCGTCACCAGGTCAGGGTAGGTAGCCTCGATTTCCTGCAGCTCAACGAGCATTTTGTCAAAGGCAGCGTCCGTTATCTCGGGCGCATCGAGCATGTAGTAGCGGTAGGCGTGGTAATCGAGCTCGTGGCGCAACTCAGCCGCGCGCGCTGCCGCCTGGGCACGGGTATCGGCCGGCGCGGCGGTATCCGTGCTCGCTGGCGTTTCGGTATCGATGTCCACGCCGTCACCAAACAGGCTCGATTGCTCCATAGCGGCACTCCTTCGCTCGATTTCAAACGGATACAAGAGTACCACCGGTCGCGATGGGGCCGAATAGCGGTCTCAAACCGCACCGAATCGGCAGCGACCGGACCAGGGTTGGACAGTTAGTTCAGATTTGTATAATTACGCGCGCCGAATCGAGCTGAAATATCGGCTTTTCGCCCCAATCAATCGTTCTGAACGGCAAATTGGGTTTGCTTCCGTCTTCGAGACACCCATCTCGGCCTGTCTTTCATTTCAAAACCGCTCAAAACACGCCTCTGACCGCACCCGTTTTATACAAATCTGAACTAACTGTCCAAGCCCTTCCGAACCATACCCTTACCATTTCTAAATGATCCGTTTTCCTCCGCCCCCAACGGATCAATAGGAAAAGAGGGGCTGTCCCGCGCTGGCGGAACAGCCCCTCTGGCTTCGATATGTGCGATACAGCTCGTTAGAAACCCTGACCGTAGCCTTGCCCCTGACCCTGTTGGCCCAGCAGTTCTTCCAGGTACTGGCGCAGTTGCTCGTCGGTAATGCCGCCGTTGCCGGTGTCGGTCGCGCTGTCGTTCTGCTGCTGGTTCTGCAGCTCCTCGTCGGAGCCCAGCTCGACCGTGACCTTCTTCTCTTCCTTGCCGCGCACGAGCGTGATCTCGACCTTCTCGCCCACCTCGTGGCTGCGCAGCGCGATAATCAGGCCATCGGCGCTCGTAATCTCATCGTCACCCAGCTTGGTGATGACATCGCCCTCTTGGATGCCAGCCTTGGCGGCAGGACCGTCCTCGACGACACTTGCCACATACGCGCCGCTATCGGTGCCGAGATTGTTAGTGCGGGCGTTGAGCGCGTTGACGCTCGAAAGCGTGGCGCCCAGGTACGGGTGAACCGGCGTCTTGCCGTCGATAATCTGGTCGGCGATGTTCTTGGCATAGTTGACCGGAATGGCAAAGCCCACGCCCGAGCTGGAGCCCGAGTAGCTCTCGATAAGAGAGTTAATACCCACGAGTTCGCCATTGTCGTTAACGAGCGCGCCGCCGGAGTTGCCCGGGTTGATGGCGGCATCGGTCTGAATCATGTTGGCATAGATGGTGTTGCCGCTGGTAGAGCTCATGGCCGTGGAGCGATAGAGCGCCGAGACAATGCCCGTGGAGACAGACTGCTCGTTGCCGAACGGCGAGCCGATCGCCATGACCCACTCGCCCACGTTGAGCTTGGAGGAATCACCAATCTCGATCGGCGTGAGCTTGGAGGCGTCAGCATCCTTGAGCTTGATGACGGCCAGGTCGCTCGAGGCGTCGTTGCCCACGAACTCGGCCTCGTAGGTGGTACCGTCGTCCATGGTAACCACGTACTGGTCATAGCCATCGACCACATGGTTGTTGGTGAGGATGTGGCCCTCGGTATCGAGCACCACGCCCGAACCGACGCTGCCCGAACCATCCGACTCGTCGGCAGACTGCGAAAGCGAGCCATTCTGGCTACCGCTCGAAGTGGCGGTGATGGAAACGACGGAGGGCAGGGCCTTGGCAGAAACGGCCTCGGCAAGCGTGGTGTCCTCGGAGTCGATCGTAATCTTTTGCGTCGATGAACCCGAAGCACCCGCCGTCACGACATTCTTTCCGCCGCCAATGTTGAGCGTGCCACTCATAATGAGCGCGATGACCAGCAGGGCGCCGCAGGCGCAGCCGGCGAGCGCCGTAATAAAGATCGGCAGCTTTTTGGTCTTGGTCTTGACCACCGTGTGCTTGTTTACAACCTGCTGACCACCCAGCGGCTGGCCGGTCCGTGTGTCGTAGGCCTGCACGTAGGGAATGTTGCCGTCGGCAGGCGTCGACTCCACCTGCACGCGCGGCTGCTGCTGGGTCTCGCCAGCGTTGCCCACATCCTGGGGACGCTGGGAATCGTTCTCGCTCATGACTGCGATCCTTTCGTCTAATAACCAAAGGCCCGCCAAACATGTGGCGGGCCATCATTGTTCACGTTGAGTTGTACCCCAATATGCGGGCGAACGTGTATGAGAACGCAATCTTTAAGGAATGCTTAAGTTCTGCTGCAAACTCGAAAGGGATCCACGCATGCGGCAAAACCACCACGAAGGCGCCTGCCCCCTTTGCGGTGAAAAGCTAGTCCTTAAACAGATAGCCCACGCCGCGGACGGTGGTGATATGTGCCGCGATCTGCGGGCCCACCTTGGAGCGGATGCGTCGAATGTGCACGTCGACGGTGCGCGTGCCGCCGCAGTACTCAAAACCCCACACGCGGTGCAGCAGCACCTCGCGGCTGTAGGCGCGGTTGGGGTGCGTCGCCAAAAAGCTCAGCAGCGAGTACTCCATCAGCGTCAGGTCGATGGGCTCGTCGTCGAGTGTCACCTGGTAGGTAGCCAGGTTAATCTCGAGGTTATCGATGTTGAGCACATCGTCGGCGGTGATGGTCTCCTCCTCGCCCATCAGGCGCTGCGCACGAGCCTTGAGCTCGTTGGGTGTCGCCGTGGGGCATACAAAGTCGGCATGCGCGTGATTGGGCAGGCGCAGGGTGCCGAGCGCCTCGTCGTCGACGATCACCAGCATGGGAACGCCGCCGCGGTCGTCGAGCCATTTGGCAATCTGATCGATGCGGTCGCTGCGGATGCCATCGGAATCGAGGATCAGCAGGTCAAAGTCATGCGCCGCAGTCGGCGAATCGGGGGTTGCCAGGCTCACCTCGACACCCAGGGTGGTCGTCAAGCTGCGGGCAAACTCGTGGAAGCGCGTCGTGCGCGCCATGAACAGGGCACTCTTTTCGGACATATCGACCTCCAAGGAAATGAGCTCAATCGTACTGGAACGAACCGGCGCGATTAGGAGTTCGCCAGGTAGTGCTTGATCTCCCACTCGGTGATCGTGGACTCAAACTTATGCCACTCGTCGCGCTTCTTTTTGAGGAAGAAGCTGTGGATGTGCTCGCCGAGGGCATCCTTCATAAACTGCGAGTCCTCAAACACGTCGAGCGCCTCTTTGAGCGAGCGCGGCAGCGGCGTATAGCCGGCCTCGACCATCTGACGGTCGGTAAGCTTGAGCGTCTCGGCCGTTGCCTCGGGCGGGAGTTCCAGCTTGCGCTCGATGCCGTCCAGACCAGCCGCCAGCGTGACGGCGTTGACCAGGTACGGATTGGCCATGGGATCGGGGCTGCGCAGCTCGATGCGCGTGGACAGCTGCTTGCCGGGCTTGTAGACCGGGATGCGGACCATGCTCGCGCGGTTGCGCAGGCCCCACGTAGCGTACTGTGGCACGGAGTCGCCGCCCGTGGTGATGCGCTTGTACGAGTTAACCGTGGGGTTGGTGATGGCGCTGATCTCGCGCGCGTGTGCCAGAATGCCGGCCATATAGTGCTTGGCGATATCGGAGAGGTGGTACTTCTCGTCGTCCTCGCCCCAAAAGACGTTGTTGCCGTCGTGGTCGAACAGCGACTGATGCAAAAACATGGCGCTGCCGTCCTCGCCCGCCAGCGGCTTGGGCATAAAGGAGGCGTGGCAACCGCTCTCGTAGGCCTGCTGCTTAATGATGAGTTTGGCCGTGGTGATGGCGTCGGACATGCTCAGGGCCTCGGCGTGACGCAAGCTCATGCCGTGCTGCGAGCGGCCGGCGGCGTGGAAGGTGTACTCCACGGGCACGGACATCTTCTCGAGCGTGAGCACCGTATTGCGGCGCAGGTCGCGAGCGGCATCGCTCACCGAAAGGTCGAAGTAGCCCACGTTGTCGAGCGGCTCGGGGGTGTGCTCGTCGGGGAAGTAGTAATACTCCAGCGCGGCACCCACGTTGAGCAGGTAGCCGGCCTTCTCGGCCTTATAGAACATGCGGCGCAGGGCGTCGCGCGGGTCGCCGGCAAACGGCTTGCGATCGGGAGTACACACATCGCAGAACACGCGGGCGACGCCGTTATGGCTCGGGCGCCACGGCAGGATCTGGAAGGTCGAGGCGTCAGGGAACGCGAGCATGTCGGCTTCCTCGGGCGTGGCAAAGCCCTCGATGGCGGAGCCGTCAAAGCCAATACCCTCCTCAAAAGCGACCTCGAGGTCTTCGGGACTAATGGCAAAGTTCTTGAGGCGGCCGAGAATGTCGACAAACCACAGACGCACAAAGCGGATGTCACGCTGCTCTACGGAACGGAGTACGTAATCGATGTTCTGCTGGTTCATGTCGCTCCCCTTTCTTTCGGGCGGGTTTCGACTGGTCTATATCGCAGATACTATCGCAGAAAAATGTTTCCGCAGGGTTAAAGCGTATCAAGCGCCCAAAAAACGTGCGCGAACAGGCAGTTACGAACGAGCGGCTAGCGCGAGGTCGAAGCGCGGTGTTCGATGTGGCCGGGAACCTCGATGCGTTTAGGCGCCAGCTTTGCGGCATCGCCCACGGTGGTGGTAACAACGTCGATACGCTCGGAGAGGCGATCGACCACGCGCTCGGCGATGGTGAGGGTGTCCTGCGCGGCCGTGGTAACTCCACCAAAGAGCACATGGTTCCAGGGATAGTCGTCAAACGTCGCGATCTTGAGCCCCGCCGGCAGCGAGGGACCAAGCTGCGCCAGCGCCTCGGTCAGGCGCAGGAAAACCAGGCCGTTGACGGTAATGAGGCCGAGCTCTTTTCCTGCATAGCCACGGATGGTCTTGTCCAGGCGGCCGACGCCCGTGGCGCCGCCATCGGCCAAGGTGATAACCTCACCGGCAAGGCCGCGGCGCGAAAGCTCGTCGGTAAAGGCCTCGGCGCGCTCGCGACGGACGGGGCTGTCGTCGCTTGCTTCGGTGAGCAGGCACAGGCACTCGCTGCCAGCGGCGGTCAAGGCGTCTACCAAGCCGGCGACCAGCTCACGGTTGTTAGATGTCACCAGATCGACACCGCCGTCGGCAACGTCGCGGTCGAGCAGCACAACGGGCAGGCGTCCCGCTGCCGCGACGATTGCCTCGTCGTTACCACCGCAGGTATTGACGACCAGGCCGTCCACGCCAGCGTCGATAAGCCTGGTGAGCGACTCGGCCTCCTTGGCGGGATCGTTGCCGCTAATGGCTGTCATGAGCGAGCAGCCGCGCGCGGCGGCGCTGGCGGAAAGGCCCTCGAGCATGGCGCTAGAGAACGGGTTGGCGATGTCGGCCAAGATCACGCCGATGAGGTTGGTACGCGAGCTGCGCAGATTGCGCGCGGCGGCACGTGGGCGATAGCCGGTACGCTCGATAACCTCCGCAATGCGAGCACGGGTTTCCTCGGTCATTTGCCCGGGGCGGTTATTGAGATAGCGCGAGACCGTGGCCGGGCTCACACCCGCCTCGACGGCAATGTCCTTGATTCTCATCTGCGCCATAGCGCACCCCGTTTCCCCATTGTCGGCAGTCTGAGCCATTTTAGGCATTTTTTAAAATTCTCGGTTGCAAAACGCTGTAGGTGAGCAGCATCGTTTTTGCGTCTCGAGCAGATGCGATAATGGGCTAGATAGCCGAGTCTTTGGACAGCTCAAAATAATCGGGATGTAAGGCGATAACCGGACCTTGCTCTTCGGGCATCAGGTGCAGGTGTGTCTCTGCCAGATAGCTCGCCGCGTCGGTATCGCCCCTCTTAATGGCCTCGAGAATCCGGCGATGCTGCCGACGAATCGGCTCCCAATCTAGATCCTGCGACACCATACGCAACCAGTTGTATCGCTCAAAATGCGTATTGACGCTCTTCATCCAATCCCACAACATGTGACGGCCGGCAATCTCAAAACACGTCTCATGGAACAGGTTGTCCAGGTCAAAGAAACGACGCGTTTCGCCATGGTCGAGCGACTCGGACTCGGCAAGAATCTGATCGAGCCGATGCTTTTGCTCGGGTGTGGCGACCGAGCAGCATTTAATGAGTACGCTTCGCTCGAGTTTCTCGCGCAAGAAACAGGCGTTCTCGGCGCGCTCCATGCTGATCTTAGAGATGTAGGTGCCGCTTTTGGGACGCGTTTCCACCAGCTCCTGCTCACGCAGGCGCACAAAGGACTCGCGAATGGGCGTACGCCCGATTCCCGTCTCCTTTTCCAGACCAATCGCCGAAAGGCGCGTGCCGGGCTTGAGCTCGGCATAGATGATCTTGGAGCGCAGTGCATTGTATGCCTGATCTTGCAAGCTTTGATTATGCTGGTGCTGTTCCATAAAGCCCTCGGATGAAGCCTCGGTTAGTCGAATACCACCATGCAATACTATCGCATCGACACACCCCAGCTCCCAATCAGTCTTTTTGGGACGGGGCTCTTTTAGCTACCCTAGCCCGCAGATCGGCCCCTTGCCACAAAAGTGGCCCATCTACTACGTTAACACGGATAGCCTCGGCCATACCAAAAACCGTGAAAACAAAACCGCAGGTAGGCAGCTTGTCGATTTTCGAAAAAGCCGACTATGGTTGACCCCTTCGGCTTAAACGTAGTAGATAGGCCCTTTTCGTGGCGCAGCACTACTGCACCCCAAATTGGCACCCCGAGCCTGTTATAAGTTGCTGTGAAATACGGACGGTTGATAATCAAGGCGCGCTATGCGGGTTGCTATAGCTCGAACGTCCCACGTCCGATGCACCAAAGCATTTGCGACAGCTTCGCAAAACGCCTCGAGAGGAATTCGATCGGTTTGGACGCGCTCCATCCCTTCGATACGTTCATAACGGTAGTAGCGTGCAAACATAGCCACCGCCCTGTCCACCTGCTCAATTGCGGATATATTTGTCGCCGCCTCGCGATCCAAGATCACATCCTCGGTATCACCAAAACGAACGCAGTCGATGCCCGGAAAATCATTCTTATCCGCCAAAATCGCCGCAGCGTTGGTATAGCCATCTTTGCCGAGCAAGCGAAGCGTGCGCATAATATCCGGCGTTAGCTCAGAAATGCCGAGATGTTCAACACACTTATGCTCGAACGTGTGAAAACTCAAGTCCTGGCGAGCCGACGTGAGCGCGTCGAACGTTACGTTGCTGCCTTCGAGCGTCAGCCTGCCATACTCAAACCGGTCGACCTCCACCGTTGCCGAATCGTTTCGCCTGTAGGCCTTCAAGATATAAAACGAAAACCGTTTGCGTACTGATTTATCCGAGACGCAAACGGTTTTCGTCTTGATTTGCGTACGGAATTAAGACGCATAATTTCGCTTTCGTATGGCTCAATCGATCACGATGCGATGTATCTGCACCTGGCCTACAACCGCAACATGATTGTGGAAGGCACACAGACAAAAGGCATTTAAGGCTCGGCAATGATCTTTCTTTGATAAAACGCAAGCGGCGGCCGCCCAAACACGGGACGGCCGTCGCTTGCGTTTTATCAAATGGTGCAATGGGGTCAGGTTCACATGCACCAAGTTGGTGCAAAGCAACCTGTCCCCATGCAACAAGGGGTTGACTAGAGCTCGCAGGCGACCTTGTAGCCATCGCCGATGGCGTCGCGAATGTTGCCGCACTTGTTGGCATCGCCCAGCACGTGAGTGGTAACGCCGGCTGCCGCCAGGTCGTCGGCCAGCTTGGTATTGGGACGATAGCCCATAGCAAGCACCAGCGTATCGGCACCGGCGATGGTGTGGACCTCGCCGTCCTTCTCGTAGCTGATAGTGTCCTCGGTAATCTCGGTCACCTTGGCCTCGGTCAGCACGTGAACGCCCTTTGAGAGCATGCGCGTGATGAGCACCGCGCGACCGGCACCACCCTCGTTGGCGGCGAGCGTCTTGGTCATCTCGATGACGGTGACGTCGCGGTTGGCCGGCGACAGGTCGTTGACCAACGGGGCCAGGTAATCGGCCGTCTCGCAGCCAACGGTGCCGCCACCCACGATGACGATCTTCTTGCCCGGGAAAGCCTTGCCGCCCAACAGGTCGTCAGCCGTCATAACCTGCTTAAAGCCCTGCATGAAGGCCGGGGCGATAGGCTCGGCGCCATAGGCCAGGACGACCTCGTAGCCGGCGTAGTCACGCTGAATGTCCTCGGCAGTAAGCTCGGTGCCAAAGACGCACTTTACGCCGGCCTCGGCCAGGCGACGGTACTGATACTTGATCACGCGGGTGAGTTCCTGCTTTGCCGGCGGAACGGCTGCGATGCGCATCTCGCCGCCCGGCTCGTCCTGCTTATCCACGAGCACCACGTTATGACCGCGTTTGGCGGCAATGTAGGCTGCCTCCATACCCGCGGGACCGGCGCCCACAACCAGTACGTTCTTGGCCTCGGCGGCGGGCTCGTAGCCAGCCTCGTCGTGCTCCACGTCCGGGTTGACGGTGCAGGAGATGCGCTTGCCAAACATAATGCCGTTCAGGCAACGCAGGCAACCGATGCAGGGACGGATCTCGTCGGCGTTGCCAGCGGCTGCCTTGTTGCAGAACTCGGCATCGCACAGATTGGCGCGGCCCATCATACAGATGTCGGCAGCGCCGTCCTCAATCAGCTCCTCGGCGATCCAGGCCTCGTTAATGCGTCCGACGGTGGCGACGGGAATGTTGACGTGCTTTTTGATCTCGCGCGAGCAGGCGGCATGCGAGGCCTGCTGCGTACCGGCGGCGGGAATCGCGGAGCCGCGCTTGATGGTGGTACCGCCCGACACGTGAATCATGTCGACGCCGGCCTTTTCCAGGCGACGTGAGACGTAGATCATGTCGTTGAGGGTCAGACCGCCATCGGTGTACTCATCGCCCGAGATGCGGACGTCGATGATAAAGTCCTTGCCGCAGCGCTCGCGAATCTCGGCGATGACCTCGAGCAAGAAGCGCATGCGGGCGTCGAGCGAGCCGCCGTACTCGTCGGTGCGCTTGTTGTAGAGCGGAGTCAAAAAGCCGCCGAGCATGCCGTGGGCATGTGCCGCATGGACCTCGACGCCATCGACACCGGCCTTCTGCATACGTACGGCAGCGTCGCCAAACTGATGCGTGAGCTCGTGAATCTCATCGACCGTGATAGGACGCGGTGCCTCGCGGGCATAGGACGGGCCCACAAAGGACGGAGCGATCAGGCGCGGCGTGCCCGGAACGTTAAAGGCCATGTAGGCGGGGTGGAAGAGCTGCGGCATGATCTTGCAGCCATACTCGTGGACGGCCGCGGCGAGCTTTTCCCAGCCGGGGATAAACGTGTCGTCGTAGCAGCACATGTCACCCGGCAGATAGGTATAGGTGGGCTCAACCGTCACGACCTCGGTAATGATGAGGCCCACGCCGCCCTTGGCACGGGCACGGTAATGATCGACCAAGTCGTCGGTCACATAGCCGTGATCGGCCAGGTTGGTGGACACCGGCGGCATAAAGACGCGGTTCTTGACCTCGGTCGTACCGACCTTGATCGGGCTAAAGAGCATCGGGTAGGCACAGGACTCCATACAGGCTTCCTTTCGTTTAAGCCGCTCGGCGGCAGTTGCTAACACACCTATCGTATCAGCAACTGCCGTATCTGCAGTCATACATGCCCAAGCGCCGTTCGGCTAATGAATACCGCGGCCCAAGTCTTCGGCGATTTTGTCCACGCCCTTAAGTGCGGCGCACGTCTTTTTGTTGGAGCAATGCCCCGTGCAAACGCCACCCTGAGCACAGTCGGCACAGGTGCCCTTGCGGTAGATGCGCACGCATACCGCGACAAACGCAATACCGATAACAGCCAGAACAACAATATCGATAGGTGCCATAGCAAGCCTCCTCTAGTTAACCATCACTTACTTTACCCCATTTTCCACCTGCCAAAAAGGGACAGGTTTATTTTGGTCGGTTTTATCTGCGGAAACGCCACATCTTACTTCTGGAGCAAAGCAATCTGTCCCCCATTACGCCAAAAAGCCCGAGTGTCGCTGGGACACCCGGGCTCGTGGAAAGGGGCTAATCCTTATTCGGACTTAAGCGGAAACTGCGGCGGAAGCAGTGTTGGTCTCGTCCTCGTCGGTCCATGCATGCGCAGGGATAGGGCGAAAGATCTGGAAGAGCATCGCAACCAGCAGAACGATGGCCACAATCGTCCAGATACCAAACTGTCCCAACACAAACAGGTTGTAGAACTGGTTGATGAACAGGCCGATCACCCAAGCGAAGGCGCACTCGTAACCGATGGCAATCGCGGTCCACTTGCCGGAGTCCATCTGGTTGCGGATAGTACCCATGGCGGCAAAACACGGAGCGCACAGCAGGTTGAACGCGCCAAAGGCAACGCAAGCGCCCATGGTGGGGAACATACCGGCAAACGCAGTCCACAGGCTCGGGTCGGTCTCGGCGGCGTCAGCCACGGACAGCAGCGAGCCGGCGGTGGCGACGACGTTCTCCTTAGCCACAAGGCCCGAGACGGTCAGCGCAGTTGCCTGCCAGGTGCTAAAGCCGAGCGGAGCGAAGATCCAAGCGACCAGGTTACCGAGCATGGCAAGCACGGAGTAGTCCATGAACTCCTCGGGGATGCCGTCCATTGCAGGCAGGAAGCCAAAGGAACCGTTGTAGCTTCCAAAGTTGGAGAGAAACCAAACCACGACGGTGGATGCGAAGATGACTGTGCCGGCCTTCTTGATAAAGGCCCAGCAGCGCTCCCACACGTGCCGTGCCCAAGAGCGGATCGCCGGGAAGTGGTAGGCAGGAAGCTCCATAACGAACGGCGTCGGGCGACCGGCGAAGAGCTTGGTCTTCTTGAGCATAAGGCCCGAGGCGATGACGGCGAAGACGCCCAGGAAGTAGAAGAGCGGGCTGATCCACGCGGCGGTGGTGGAAGAATCGCCGATGATGGAACCCATGAGCAGGGCGATGATCGGCAGCTTGGCGCCACAGGGAATAAACGTGGTGGTCATGACCGTCATGCGGCGGTCCTTCTCGTTCTCGATGGTCTTGGTGGCCATGACGCCGGGGACGCCACAGCCCGAGGACACGAGCATGGGGATAAAGGACTTACCGGACAGGCCAAAGCGGCGGAACACGCGGTCCATGATGAAGGCGACGCGGGCCATATAGCCGCAGTCCTCCAGGAAGGACAGCATGACAAACAGCAGGAACATCTGCGGGACGAAGCCGAAGATAGCGCCCAAACCGCCGACGATGCCGTCGCAGACCAGCGAATCGACCAAGCCACCGTCCTCGGTGCCGCCCGCCACAAGGGCGTCGTGCACCACGGTGGTGATGCCGGGGACATAGGGGCCGTACTGTGCCGGGTCGACCGAGTCGGCATTGTCGCCCGCAGCCTCGACGGCTGCATCGTAGGCGTCGCGGCCCTGACCGAGCACATACCAACCGTCGGTGCCAAAGAGCTGGTCGTTGGTGAAGTCGGTCACCGTGCCGCCTAAGGTGGAAACGGCGATGTAGTACACGCAGAACATGATGACCACAAAGATCGGCAGGCCCAGGATACGGTTGGTAACCACACGGTCGATCTTCTCGGAGGTGCTCATCTTGGCCGGAGCCTTGGTGAGGCACTCGTCGATGATGTGCGCGATGACGCCATAGCGCTCACCGGTGATGATGGACTCCGCGTCGTCATCACAGTCCTGCTCGCACTGGGCGACCAGCTCTTCCACGCGAGCGGCCTTCTCCTTGGTGAGGTTGATGAGCTTGCAGGCGTCCGCATCACGCTCGAACAGCTTGACCGCGTAGTAGCGACGCTTGTTGGCGGGAACGCTCGCCGGAAGGTTGTTCTCGATGTGGTCCAGAACGTCCTCGATGGAGGAATCGAACTTGTGCTCCGGCACCTGGCCCTTGGAAGCAGCGGACTTCTTAACCTGCTCGAACAGCTCCTTAATACCCTTGTTCTTAAGGGCCGAAATCATCATGACCGGGCAGCCGAGCTTCTTGGAGAGCTTGTCCGTGTCGATCTTGTCGCCGTTCTTCTCGACCAAGTCGGCCATGTTAAGGGCAACGACCACGGGTAGGCCGGTCTCGATAACCTGAAGCGCCAGGTACAGGTTGCGCTCGAGGTTGGTGGCGTCGACCACCTGGACGACCACATCGGGCTCGCCGCTCATGAGGTAATCGCGCGAGCATTGCTCCTCGGGGCTGTAGGGGGAAAGCGAGTAGATGCCGGGGAGGTCCGTGATGGTAACGTTCTTGTCGCTCAGGAGCTTGGCCTCCTTTTTCTCAACCGTGACGCCGGGCCAGTTGCCAACGTAGCCGTTGGCGCCGGTGATCAGGTTGAAAAGCGTGGTCTTGCCGCAGTTGGGGTTACCCGCCAGCGCGACATGGATCTGAGAATCCGCCATTCAATCCTTCTTCCTTGTGAGCCCGCGCTGCTTTCTCCGCGCAGGCTGGATAATGTGCTTCAAAGTTGCTGCATTAAGTTAGAAATGTCTAACTTAATCTGCAGAAATATACGCCGTGGGCCCTTACTGGACCTCGACGACGGCCGCCTCCTCCTTGCGGATGGAAAGCTCGTAGCCGCGCACGTTGAGCTCGACCGGATCACCGAGCGGTGCAACCTTCACGACCTTGAACGAAGTGCCCTTGATGAGCCCCAGGTCCATAAGGTGGCGGCGAAGTGCGCCCTCACCGTGAAGCTTGACGATGGTAGAGCTCTCGCCCACCTTAACGTCACCCAACGTCTTCATCCTCTTATCCCCCTTTCGGATTTTATGAAATGCTGCAGATTAACCGACGGTCATGATGTGCATGGCAACCTTGGAATCGATGCCAAAGCGTGAGCCCAGCACCGTGACGATGATATTGGCGCCACTCGAGCTCACCACGTGGATCTCGCTGCCCTCGACAAAGCCGAGGTCCTTGAGACGGTGCTTTATGTCCTCATTGCCCTTTACACGAGACACGTGCACGGTTTCGCCCGCTTTTACCATAGAAAGCGGCATGGCCGGCATCTGCGGTCCGCAAGACATGAGTGAGCTCCTAACATCGGTTCGTCCTCAACATCGACGCGATAAAAGTTAACCACGTCTATGTTCGAAGTAGTAAACTAACACGTGGTTAACTCTTTGGAAAGGGTCTCTATTCAGTTTTCGAAAAAGTTTCCCATATTAAACAAAGGCACCGCAAAGACGGTCTCTTTGCGGTGCCTTGTCATACCAATGTATGCAACAGAGGGGACTCTCCCCTTTTTACATTGTTCCGCTTAGAGCGAGAGATTTCTGATCGACGTGACGCACGAGGCCTCATCCGCGCCCGAAACACGAAAGACGACGCTCTCGCCGCACTCACCATAGAGGGCCATGAGTCCCATGATATCGCGGCCATCCGTGTGGCGATCGCCGATGCTGACCGACACGTCACTACGATGCTTGGCGATAATGTCATAGAGAAGCGCAACCGGGCGGGCATGTAGTCCCAACGGATCTTTAATCGTCTTTGTAAACTCGACCATGTCCCCTCCCGCAGCATCGCACATTTGGCCGGCCAAACCCAGCCACGTGGTAGTTATTGTAGCGTTAGATGCTTGTCGAGAGCGGGACGGAAACCACATCCCACTTCGAGTGTCAACGATGGGACACAGTTTCCGCCAGAAGGCTCAACCGGAAACTGTGCCCCATTATTTTGCCGAATTCTGGGCCGCGCTTTCCCAGAGGGCCCCCTTTGGGAAAGCGCGGCCCATTCTGGACGCAGATTCCGGGACGCACTTTCCGCGACGTCCGGTCACCCTATGCCCTCGCAACGCCCGCGCATAAAAAACGAGGGAAGGCACGCGTCCTTCCCTCGTTAGAGACAATATGCAGCCGCTCGCCTACATCAAGCGCAGGCTGACGTCCTTGAGCTGGGCGCCGGAAACGGCACTCGGGGCGCCCGACATAAGGTCGGAGCCGCTGGCCGTCTTGGGGAACGCCATGACGTCGCGGATAGAATCGGAGCCAGTAAGCAGCATGCACACGCGGTCCAGACCCAGGGCAAAACCGCCCATCGGGGGCGCACCAAACTTGAGCGCCTCCATGAGGAAGCCAAACTGCGACTCGGCGCGCTCCTCGGTAAAGCCCAGGAGCTTGAGCATGGACATCTGCATCTCGGCGTTATGGATGCGCATGCCACCGCCGCCGGCCTCAAAACCGTCCATGACAAAGTCGTAGGTGCAGGAACCGGCAGCCAACGGGTCGGCCTCGATCTTGGCGATGTCGGTCTCGGTCGGCAGAGTGAACGGCTGGTGCTCGGCTGCATAGACCTTGCGGTCCTCATCCCAGTGGAACAGCGGGAAGTTGACGACCCACAGGAAGTCGTGCCCCTCGCGTTTGATCTCGAGTGCGTTGGCCATGTGAGAGCGCATGCCGCCCAGGATCTCGTCAGAGAGCAGGCGCGGGCCGGCGGCGAACATCACGAGGTCGCCAGGCTCGACGTTCATGCGCTCGCGCAGAGCCGCCATCTCCTCGTCCGAGAAGAACTTGACGATGGGGCTGTTGATGGAGCCGTCCTCGCGGAAAGCGATCCAGGCCAGACCCTTGGCGCCAAACGTGGAGGCCACGCCGGCGAGCTTATCGATCTTGGCACGTGCCCAGGCACCGGCGCCCTTGGCGTTGATGGCCTTGACGACAGAGCCCTCCTCGTTTGCGGCAGTCGCAAAGACCTTGAACTTGGAGTTGGCAAAGATGTCGGTCAGATCGACCAGATGCATGCCATAGCGGGTATCGGGCTTGTCGGAGCCATAGGTGTCCATGGCCTCCCAGTAGTCCATGCGACGCAGCGGCGTGGGCATCTCGACACCCATGCGACCGAAGGCGTCGGCCAGGACCTCTTCGAGTGCGCTCATGACGTCGTTCTGGTCCACGAAGGACATCTCGATATCGACCTGGGTGAACTCGGGCTGACGGTCGGCACGCAAGTCCTCGTCGCGGAAGCACTTGGCAACCTGGTAGTAGCGCTCGACGCCACCGACCATGAGCAGCTGCTTTAGGAGCTGCGGGGACTGCGGCAGGGCGTAGAAGTTACCCGGCTGAATACGGCTGGGAACGATGAAGTCGCGGGCGCCCTCGGGCGTAGACTTGAACAGGGAGGGCGTCTCGACCTCCATGAACTCACGGTTGTGAAGCGCCTCGCGAATGGCAAAGGTGAAGTCGGAGCGCAGCTTGAGGTTGGCCATCATCTCGGGACGACGGAGGTCCAGATAGCGATAGCGCAGACGGGTGTCCTCGCTGGTCTCGATGCCGTCCTCGATCTGAAACGGCGGAGTAACGGAGGTGTTGAGCACCTCGGCGTGGTCGGTCAGGACCTCGATCTCGCCGGTCGCGAGCTTGGCGTTGGTGGTTTCCTCGCCACGGGCGCGCACGACGCCGTGAATCTTGATGGGCCACTCGGGACGCATGGTCTCGGCGATCTTAAAGGCATCGCCGTCGGAGTGCTCGGGGTCGAAGGTGAGCTGCGTGATGCCCTCGCGGTCGCGAAGGTCGCAGAAGATAAGGCCGCCGTGGTCGCGGCGACGGCTCACCCAACCGGTGAGGGTGACCTCTTCGCCCACGTTCTCGCGGCGAAGCTCGCCGCAGGTATGGGTGTGCATGGAATGCTCGTCGATGGGACGGGTCTGGCTCATACCAGTGATCCTCCTTTATGGATCTGTGCCGCCCCGTGTCGTTCCGGGCGGCGTCGTACAGATTTGCCCAGCCTGCGTAAACCGCGCAGCCGGACATGGCGTTCTATCTTATCGCACCCGCGCCGATGTACCGCGAAAAAGTGGCTCCCGCTCAAAGACTTGACGGAGACGAAACAATTGGCGCGGCCTGGCCGTCGCCAAGGCGCGCCGCGTGCGACAATGTGCCTACAATACAACCGCACTCGGAAAGGCCCACCATGACTGCACGCCTCATCGTTATGGATATCGATTCCACGCTCATCAACCAGGAGGTCATCGACCTGTTGGGCGAGGAAGCAGGCGTGGGCGGGCAAGTTGCGCGGATCACCGAACGCGCCATGCGCGGCGAGCTCGACTTTAAGCAGGCGCTCGAGGAGCGCGTGGGGCTGCTTGCCGGCCTGGACGAGAGCGTTTTCGAGCGCACTTTTGAGCGCGTGACGTTTACCCCCGGCGCACTGGAGCTTGTGCGCTCGGCGCACAGCAAAGGCTGGAAGGTCGGCGTGGTAAGCGGCGGCTTCCACGAGGTCGCCGACAAGATCGTGGCCGCCGCGGGCATCGATTTTTGCCTGGCCAACCGCCTGGAGGTCGTAGACGGCAAGCTCACGGGCAAGCTGGCGGCAGACATTGTGACCAAGGAATCCAAGCTCATCCAGCTGCTGGATTGGGCGGTTGAGTGCGGTGTCGATATGGCCCATACCGTGGCGATCGGCGACGGTGCCAACGACATCCCCATGATCCAGGCCGCGGGCACGGGCATCGCATTTTGCGCCAAGCCCAAGACGCGCGAGGCTGCTCCGTTTGCCATCGACGAGCGCAACCTGATGCTCGCCATGGACATCATCCTGCGTGACTAGCCGATCCATCTAACAACAGAATCAAATCCCCTATATCTAGTTTCCGAACAATTTTGTCTTAGTGTTCGGAAACATACCCTTTGAGTGCTAGACTTTGCGCCGTCGAAGGGAAGATATATGGATAAGCGAGATCTTGAGCAGTTACTGAGCGATGTTGCCGACGGAGCAGTCACCCCGGCAGTCGCCCTTACGCGCATCCAAACGGCGCCAACCGCCGATCTGGGTTTTGCTCAGCTCGATCTTTCGCGCGGGGTGCGCCAGGGGGCCGGTGAGGTTGTCTACGGCGCCGGTAAAACCGCCGAGCAGATTGCCGCCATTATCAAAGCGCTGCGCGATGCCGGTCAGGAGCGCACCCTGGTTACGCGCCTGGATGTCGAAAAAGCAGCCCGCACTTCGGAGCTTCTCGACAACGGGATCGACCTGGGATATGTCCCGAACGCCCAGCTCGCCCTCGTAGGCGGCAAGCCCTCCCCTACCGGTAACGGACGCATCGTTGTCGCCTGCGCCGGCACGAGCGACTTGCCCGTCGCCGAAGAAGCCGCGTTGACGGCCGAGTTCTACGGCAACGAGGTCGACCGCCTCTACGACGTAGGTGTCGCCGGCCTGCACCGCTTGCTCGCGCATGCCGAGGAACTTGCCCAGGCACAGGTGGTCATCGCCATTGCCGGCATGGAGGGCGCGCTGGCGAGCGTTATCGGCGGTCTGGTAAGCTGTCCGGTCATCGCCGTTCCCACCAGCGTGGGCTACGGCGCGAGCTTTGGTGGCGTAGCCGCGCTGCTCGCCATGCTCAACTCCTGCGCCAGCGGCGTTTCGGTCGTCAATATCGACAATGGCTTTGGTGCCGCCTACCAGGCAAGTCTTATCAATCATCTGAGCGCCGGAACACCCTGCGCCCGTTAAGGAGCATTCCATGTCCAACCATCAGCACACGCTTATCATCGACGGTACCTCGGGCATCAGCGGCGATATGACCGTCGCGGCCCTGCTCGACCTGGGTGCCAGCGAGGAGCACCTGCGCGAACAGCTCGCCACGCTGCCGGTCGACGGCTTTACGATCGCCGTCACGCGTGCAAACAAGCATGGCATCGACGCCTGCGACTTTGACGTTCAGTTGGCAGAGGAGCTCGAGAACCATGATCACGATATGGCCTGGCTCTTTGGCAACGAAACAGCTGCCGAGCACACGCACGAGCATGAGCACCACCATCATGACCATGGCGAACACGAACACGAGCACTGCCACGAGCATACGCACGAGCATGACCATGAGGCTCACGGCCATGGCCACGAGGATCACCATCACGCCCACCACCATCACCACCGTTCTTTGGCGGACGTCACCGCCATCATCGATGGCTCACAGCTAAGCGATGGCGCCAAGCGTCGTGCCCTCGCCATCTTTACCGCACTCGCCGCCGCCGAGGCCAAAGCTCACGGCAAAACGCCCGACACCGTTCTGTTTCACGAGGTGGGCGCCATCGACTCCATCGTCGACGTCTGCTCTGTCGCCATCTGCCTCGACGACCTGGGCATTGAGGACATTGTCGTCGAGTCGCTCTCCGAGGGCCACGGAACCATCCGCTGCGCCCACGGCCTCATGCCCATTCCCGTCCCCGCTGTCGTCAACCTGTGCCAGGCAGGCAATATCGCCCTCACGCCTGCACCGGTCGCCGGCGAGCTCGTGACGCCAACGGGCGCCGCCATCGTCACCGCGCTGCGCACGTCCGACCAACTGCCCTCACGCTACCACATCGAAGCCGTCGGCTACGGCGCCGGCAAACGCCCCTACGAGGGTTGCTCCGGCACGCTCCGCTGTCTGCTCGTTCACGCGGACGCATAGCCATGGATGCCCGCAAGGCAAAAAGCCGCGCTGCCATCGTTGCGGCGTTCTCTGAGCTCCTGCGCGAAGAGGACTACGGCAAGATTACCGTCGGCGACATCATCGCTCGCGCCCATGTGGGTCGGGCAACGTTCTACGGCCTCTTCAAGAGCAAAGATGACCTGCTCGCTGAGTTCGTGTGCGATATCTGCACCCATGCCCTCGACGATGACGGTACACCCCTCAATGACCCGCTCGTACAGGTCGAGCATATCCTCAACAACCTCTGGGATCGTCGTCAGGGCGTACGCGCCCTCGTAGCCGGCGCCGGCTCGCGCGTCTTCGCCGACTGTCTCCGCAAGACCATCATGTCGCGCGCAGCCGAAACCGTCCCTGTCGACCCCGCAGGCCCCGCCAGCACCATGGATCGCAACTTCCTCCTCCACCACATAGCCTCAAGCTTCGTAGCCACCGTCCAATGGTGGGCCTGGCACAACTTCCAAGCCGACAAGGCCGACGTAGCCAAAGACTACCTCTCAGCCATAAAGCCCCTCTTCGCCTAAGTAAGAGGCTCATCCCAGAGCATTGCCCCAACCCAAGGCGCCCGCGCATCCCAACGTGTCACTCGCACTTCAACGCCCCCCCCCAACAGCGACAAGCCCCTCCCATCCAAATTCAGATATATATGTTGGGTTGCTTGTACGAATGCAACAAAGACCCCGCAGCTGGCCGCATGGGGTAACTTCCCAGCGCATTCCGCAGGACGAAAGAACCCCCGCCGCACGAAGTG